>JAQYWN010000373.1 GCA_029379265.1 Rhizonema sp. NSF051 | reverse complement strand
GTTTCAAATATAATTTGTTAAATTTTTGTGCTAATTAGATTGTTTCTTTGTGCATCATCGATTGTACTAAAGTACAGTTCGGTTGAACTTAAGTGACTGAAGCTGAGGTCAAATTAGATTTTTCCGGCTACAACCATTTTGTAGCAAGCATTTTAGACTTGGGAATATAAAGAAGCTGATAGATTAGGAAAGCCTGTCTCGATAAGGGTTTGGTGGTTTTGGAAGTAAAATTAGTCTAAAATCTAATAAGTTAATTCGAGAAGATTAAAGCGCTAATTTGGTTTGAGTTTTGTCTGAAGTCGTAGTTCTAATGAAGATTTTAAATATGTAGTGGGTACAGCTAATGACACGAAGACACTGGTTCGCTTGATATTTGCAGTTGGATGGAATTATTGAGGGGGATAGAGATGAACGACTTTTTTAAGATGTCGATGATCTTTAGATTTGCTATACTTTATCTTAAAATCGCCATAACCATAAATTTGCTGACCAAGTGAGTTGACAAATTGTTCCTTTTGGACTATTACTAATTCGCTTAAACTTACCTCGTAACTGTCGAGCTAAAGAATGCGCTTGCTGTGTTCCAAACCCTGAATGAGATTTTGCCGTGACATTAGTTCCTAAACCATCATCGATTACTCGAATAATATTGCTACCTTCCTCTTGACAGCAAGTTACTTCAAGTCTAGTCGTTGAATCGGCATGCTTACCCACATTACACAATGCTTCTTCCAGAAAGCGGCAAAGACTCTGCTTGTTTTTTAGACTCAAGTTTTGCTCATCCATCGGCTGAAAGTCAATTACCTTGATTTTGATGGTTTTAAAGCCTGGAAGTTCTCTCTCTAAAACATTTCTGTAAACTTCACGAAGAATGTCGTGGAGTGGTTGAACTAAGTCTAATTTTTGCTCTTGTTGCAGGTGAAAACTGCTTTCTTCATAGACAACCTCTTTACAGATGAAGTCGTAAACACCACGAAGTTCCTGATTAAATTGCTGAAGATCTGATAAAAACTGTTGAGGTGCTAATTCTTCGTCACCCTTGACTTTTCTTAAAATTATACTTAATGTCTGTAAGGGACGACTGTGGATAGCATCGAAAGTTTGATCAAGAACTGACTTACGCTCTTCAATGCGCGATGCCTGCGGTGGGCTACGCCTACGCAATGCATCGTCATGTTGATAGAAAGCCGCAAACACCGCACTATTAAATACTAAAATTATCACAGTCGGCACCAATGGAACCCACCAGCCAAGAATCAGTAACCCGTAACAAATCCCAATCAAGCCGAGACTGGCAGTAGCGACGGAAAGCAACATTCTTAATGGATAACGGATAGTACGCCCAAGAATTATGCCCACAATACCCCAAGCAACAATCCACAGATATTCCCATTGAGCCGCCCACACATGAAGTTGCGATCGCCCATCCAGCACCGCACTAATAATTTGACTAACGACATGCGCTTGCACCTCCACCCCGTAAATCAGGGCGGGATTCTCACCCTTTATTGCCGCGACATCCACATAATCTTTTATACTTGGGCTAGTCATGCCTATGAGTACAATTTTGTTCCGAATTAAATTCGGTTGAACTTTTCCCGTTTCGATATCTAAGAGCGAAACAGTGTGAAAAGGTTGAGAGCTATTACGGAAATTAATTAATATTTGTGTACCACCCGCATCTTCTTGTCCATAGCTACCACCATCCGGCTTAATCTGGGTTATTTCTGTCGAATTAAACCTCATCCCATATAAATCCTCTTTTACATTTTCCAAGGAGATTTTTTTTTGAGATGCCAAGTAGGTTTCTGCCAACTTTAAAGAAAAAGAAAGCCGCCATTGATTTTGAAGATTTGATGTTCCCAACAAACTTCGTCTTTGCTTTCCATCAGTATCAATGATATCATCAGCAAAACCTACTTGCCTTTGTGGTAAATTAGGCGGTGGATTGATGGTATAATCACTACGGTCAGGTAATACCTTTTCCACTCCAATTAAGTTTTTAGTTTCTTTTAAACTTTTAACAAGTTCTCTATACCCAGGTTCAACAGGTAAATCTCTAAAAATATCCAGTCCGATGACAGCAGGTTGATAAGAATTTAATTTCCTCAATAATGCTGCCAGATTTTTATCAGGTATTGGGTATTTGTGAACATGATTAATATCTTTTTCATTAATGCCGACAATAAGAATCCTTTCCTCCATTGATTCTGAGGGACGCCATTGCATCAATGTATCAAAAGCTGCCCATTCTAAAAATCGCAGCGAACCTGATATACGCAGTAGAATTAGAAATGCAATTGCGGCAATTCCCGGTAATAATCCAATGTGCCGAGTCGTAGTTTCCTTTTGAATTCTCCGGATTATTGACAGCATCAGATTTCTAATTTTAAGTGCTAATAGCTTATTTTTTAATTAATCAATCCTTGCTCTCTTGCTCGGATATGTGTTTGAATTCGCAGATTTTGACCGGGAACAGGATACACTTCTAATGCATCCTGGATTTTTGTCCAATAGTACCGTACCGCTCTTGTTTGGACATTCATCCGTTGGGCAATAGTCATATCCTGTAACCCTTCATTAAATGCCAGATGCAGTACTTTTAACCATTCCGGCTTTACTTCCAATCCAGAACGTATTTCTCTAGGAGTGTAAATCACACCCTTGATTGCCCACTCAACTTTGGTTAACATTTCATCCATTGGCAAGCTTTTATCTACTACTGTGAAACCACCTTCGTGATCACTGATAGCTTGTTTTAGCTGCAATAGAGAGCGTAAATAACTACTCTGCACCACAATATTAAGAGTTGGATAGTGCTGCATGAGCGTTTTGAGTAGTTGAATCCCTGTATCAGATCGTGGAGAGCTTTCTCTATTTTCTGGAATCACTAAATCAATGACAATCAGGTCAATTCTGAGATTTTTTACCTGATTGATTGCTTCAAGTGAAGTTTGTGCTTGAAAAATTTCCGCTTCCGGATACTGCTGTCTCAATATGTTAATAGTGGCATATCTAATTAACTCGTGGTCATCAATGATTAAAATTTTCATCTGATACATATGTATATGGATAGGTTGGTATAATAATCACGGCTTCTTCATAGGGTGAGTAAAAGTGAGGGATAGTCTCTTCTCCCGCTCAATCCGCGTGCAAGAGTACTTCTTGAGCTATATTCAGTCTCAGCGTGCGAATTGATTATCAAGCTTACCACTCCTTACAACCGCAACAATTAATGCTAGTTAAGGATATTATCACATGACTCAGGCTGTTTAATACAGCACTGTGCATGATGGCTAGTACTCTCTGGTAAACTAAATGGCATAAGAAAATCAATTCCACATATCTACTGAATTTAACTTGTGCCAAATCGATATCGCATGCACACGCGCTCTTTTTTCGTTTTTCTTTGTTTGATTAGCTTTACGTGCAGTTTGTGGTTAGGTTTACAAATTTCTATAGGCGAATTCACAGGAACACACTTGGCAGTAAATGCCCAATCTCCTAACGCCAATCAGTTAGTGCAGCAAGGTATTGATCGCTACCAAGCGGTCGATTTTAAAGGAGCAATTGAACGCTGGCAGAAAGCTTTAGATATTTATCAACAAAATAATAATCGTGCCAATGCAGCAATTGTTGAAGAAAATTTAGCGCGGACATATCAACAACTTGGGCAACCTGAACAGGCTATTCGTCACTGGAATCAAGTTGTTGCCTACTATCATCAAGTGGGGAATTTGCAGTTTTTGGGACGATCGCTAACTGAACAGGCGCAGGCATACAGTAGCTTAGGGCAACCCAAACAGGCGATCGCACTGTTATGTAGTCCCGACAAGGATGGCAATTGCAGCCGTGGAAGTGCTTTACAAATTGCCCATGCGACTTCTGACATTACGGGTGAAGTCGCCGCTAGAGGAAGTTTGGGTGATGTAACAAGGCTGATGGGAGATTACGAGTCGGCTATCAAAAATTTGGAACTAAGTCGAGAACTTGCAAAAAAACTCAAGAATCCGGCAATAAACCTCTCAGTCTTAAATAGTTTGGGTAACGCCAAGGTTAGTCTTGCGCGGGTTAAGTATCGCCAAGCAAGTTCCGCTGTACAAAGAGGGGATAGTCTTGAAGCTGAAAAACGAAGATTGCAAGCTCAACACGAGGATGCTTTAGCACTCTCATACCTGCAAGAAAGTATAGAAATTGCCCGCAGCCAGAAGGATGTACAAAGTGAAGTGCGATCGCTTCTGGTGATGATTCCCCTGTATTACCGTAAAAATGCAAATGACCAAGCGGCAAGTAGCTTACAACAAGCAACTCATCTGCTAGAAAGTTTACCAGATAGTCGAGCGCGAGTGTATGCCACCATTGACTTGGTACGGTTACTGCAACCTATCCAAAAGGTCACATTCTCAACCAAGTGTCTCACACCTTCTGTGATACCACTAGCTGAGTCTCTACTCAATCAGGCAGTCGCTGTTGCTGAACACCTTCAAGATTCTCGTGCGGAGTCCTTTGCATTGGGAGAACTGGGACACACATATGAGTGTAGCCAAAATTACTCACAAGCTTTAAAGATGACGAATAGAGCTAGATTCGCGGCTCAACAAGATCTAAAAGCACAGGATAGCTTGTATCTGTGGGAGTGGCAAACAGGACGTATACAGAAAGCGCAAGGAAAAACAGGAGAGGCAATTTCTGCTTACAAGCAGTCAATCGATACTCTAGAATCGATTCGCCGTGACATCTTAACGGCAAATAGAGACATTCAATTTGATTTTCGCGACACGATTGAGCCAATTTACCGCGATTTGGTAGCACTTTTGCTGAGTGTTGAGCGACCAGTGCAGACAGCTAACAAATCACTTGTGTTCAAACAAAGCAAGGATAATTTCCGTTTTATCCTCAAAACCATCGACTCGCTGAAACTGGCAGAATTACAAAATTACTTTGGGAATGATTGTATCCTGACGGTTGTTCCACAGGAATTGGACAACCGCAAAGATGCAACAACAGCATTCTTTAACACTATTATTCTGGAAGATAAGACAGCAGTCATATTAAGTCTTCCGAATGGTCAGAAAAAGCTTTCTTGGATTTCTATCAAACGTCAAGAACTTGTTAATAAAATTAATGAATTTCGCAGAGGATTGGAAAGATTTCGGGATGATTACGATACTGCATTAGCTCAGGAAGTTTACGACTGGCTGATTCGTCCTTTTGTCAAAGATTTACATGAAATCGAAACGCTAGTGTTTATCCAAGATGGCATCTTGCAAAGTGTACCGATGGGAGCACTTTACGATGGGGAAAAGAAGCAATTTTTGATACAGCAGTATGCGATCGCCACAACTCCGAGTATTTACCTGACTGACACTCGCTCTTTGAATCGCCAAGATTTGCGAGTACTAGCACTGGGTGTCAGTCAAGCTACCACAGTTGACGGGAAAACATTTCCACCTCTGCCCAATGTTGTTGAGGAAATTACTGAAGTTATTCAGAAGATTAAGGGTAAAAAGTTACTTGATAATGAGTTTACAACTTCTCGTTTAAAAACAGAACTTAGCCAAGCAGTTTACTCAATCATTCACGTTGCAACTCATGGCGAGTTTGGCAGCGAACCACAAGATACTTTCATTGTTACAGGTAATAATGAGAAACTTAGCTTCAAAGAACTGGATCGGCAGATTCGGAGCGTGACTCGCAATCAACAGCTATTGGAACTATTAACTTTAACTGCTTGCAAAACAGCAGTGGGAGACGAGCGCTCTACACTAGGATTAGCTGGTGTTGCCGTACAAGCAGGAGCAAAAAGTGTCCTAGCCTCTCTTTGGGCAATTAACGATGCGTCAACCGTACAAATTGTTACTGACTTTTATGCCAAATTGTTCGATGGTTCTTCGGAGGTGCAGCGCGATTCGGCTTTAAGCCGTGGCTTTTGGCATCGCAACGTGACGAAAGCACAGGCTTTGCAAGCTGCACAAACAGCACTTATTGACAGTCAGCAGTATTCTCACCCCTACTACTGGTCTGGCTTTATTTTAATTGGGAATTGGCTCTCTTGAATTTTGGATTATGACTCCCGAACCGCTATACATGAATACCGATTAAAAAACCGCTCCTGAACCAAGGATACAAAGAAATAAGATAGGTGATCTTACATCGGTTCGCGATCCACGAGCGTTCCTCTTCGGTTTTGGTATTATAGCGGTTCTCAGTTAGATCTCATATCATGTCCGGTTAATTAACCGTAATTTCCGTAGACACTGAACCCCTCCCCGCAAGCGGGGAGGGGAGACAAAGCACAGCTTTGACGGGGAGGGGTTCTTTTATTATAGGTGATTTAAAGGACATCATATCATACACTCGCGCCCTCTCTGAAGTTTGGGAAATGTTCGTCGAGCGGGGTGAAGGCATTCTATGTGTGACTAAAACGATAAAAGCTATAGCGATCGCACTTGTCATGTTGCGATCTTACTAAATTGTCACCCGAAGGGCGGTTTTATATATCGGTATTCTTCTAGCGGGAAGGGAGTAGTTTTAGAGCTAATAATTCAAGAGGTTTGATTGTCCAAATCCCAAAATGTTGTAAATTATCTCAAATCATTGCTGTTCACTCTAAATGGATTAACAATCTGTAAAGTATTTTCAACTATTAAACCATCTTGCATATCTTCTGAGTAAAGAATACTTGCACCCCCTAAGACAGCACTCGCAACGATGAGGCTATCTCAAAATGAAAGTAAGTATTGAGCGCGTAATTTCACAGCAGACTTAAGCGTTTCGATAGAAACTGGTAAAATGTCACAATTGAACACTAATTCTTCCACTAATATCTGAATTTGGGCGTTATTAAACTTTGCTTTACGGATTAAATTAGAACAAACTTCATTGACAACCTGTGTACTGATTAGGATATTTTGGGAATTCCTGATAGTTGTAGCGATTTGTTGTTTGGGGATAGCATTAGTATCACGAGGGTTGATAATAAAGCGATACAGCCAAATATTAGAGTCAATAAAGCTCTGTTGAGATTCATCAACGTTCATTGGCTTCAAGTCTTGTCAAAGGCTGAAAATCTTCAATTTTGATTGGATTATCTGTTAATTGAGCAATCAGTCCTTCTTTTGGAAAGTGTTTTGTTTTGGGGCTTAAATAAGATTGTACAATAAGTTTAACGCATTCACCCTCAGCAAGATGGAGATTTCCAATAGGACGTAAAACGCCATTTTCAAACACGGCTTCACAGTTTTGTTGCTACATACTCAATTCTTTAATTATGTCTCTCCAATTTTAACCAATGAACAAACCAAGTCGCAATTCGAGTTCAGGTTAAAGCTGGCCCGCTAGATTTAACCGTTTTCATGGAATGCTGATAACTTATCCAAAAGTAATCCATCAGGGATTGCTGTCAAAATTAATACTTTGTCCTGCAACATTATTGCTCCCAATCGCTCGCTTGCTTTGATCTGGTAACTAGATTATGCTTACTAGATAGGGAATTTTCTTTTCGTTTTAGGCATTGCTTGATGAGATCAGTTATTACTCTTCTCAAAATAATTGCACTGATAACACAGGCTGCTCTCAATCTTTTTTCTATGTCCAAGGCGACAAGTGCGTGCATAATTTTTACTATGGATCAGGCTGCTTTGAAACAGTATCCAAAAAACTTATCTACAAATCTATAAAATAC
>JAQYWN010000372.1 GCA_029379265.1 Rhizonema sp. NSF051 | reverse complement strand
GCTTTAGACTGATGAAAATAATACATTGTGCATTATGTACATTCTGAAAATTTTTCAGATGACTTTGTTTTGAAAATAACTACGTAGAGTAGTCTCAATATGCATCGGTAGTCATCTCTTACGTTACAAAGAAAGGCATCCGGATGTCGGGTGCCTTCTACATAGCTGAAAGCTGATTCTTGCAGCCTACACTATACCTGTACTCAGATCCGTGTAAGTAGTTGACGTCTCCTCAGACTCTTGTTGAACTCGTAAAATTCCGAGACCAGCTTTTCTTTCAATGTAATCTGCTAAGTTGATAAAGTCGTCACGTGGGAAGCATCTTCCGCCAATCAAATCAAATGCCAATTTACTTGACGGGTTTTCGGGATTTTCTAGGATATGTATACCCCAGTAATAAAGTAAATCACTAGCACGA
This sequence comes from Rhizonema sp. NSF051, assembly GCA_029379265.1. Classification (GTDB taxonomy): domain Bacteria; phylum Cyanobacteriota; class Cyanobacteriia; order Cyanobacteriales; family Nostocaceae; genus Rhizonema. The sequence continues at coordinate 7,287 of JAQYWN010000372.1, read as the reverse complement.
ATACAGACTTCTTCTGGATCTATACAGTGAAACTTATCATCTGTTTGCCGCACTTCTTGATAAGTCTCAAAATAAGTATTTTTCAAAAGTTGTAAGCGACGGGCACCTGGATCTTTGAAGTTATTAACTAGTACAAATAAGTGGGCTTGCTCATTAATTTCACGTATACCTTTAACCGTATCCTTAATAACTTTACCGTGCTTATTAATTCCCAACGGATTTAAGGTTGTTGGTATAATACAATAATGGAATTTCTCAATTAACTGTCGCGGATTGCGTTCTAATGCTGGTGAGCAATCGCAGATCACTATTTTGCTATCACGAGCTGCTTCTTCATGCCAATCTTTACCATCAAACACTTCGATAGATGTGCCAACACCTTTAGGATTGGGAACAAAAACTCCATCGCCTACAAGCCTTTGCAAGTTTTGTTCTGGATCTAAATCTACCAACGCCACATTGAATCCTTGTAAGGCAAATGCTCCTGCTAAATGACCTGCTACAGTAGTTTTACCTACTCCTCCTTTACACGTAAAAATGCCGAAATAAACTCTCTTGGATTCAGTTTTGTGGTCACTCACCCTATCTTCGTATTCAACACCATCAATTCCAACAAGTTTATTTTCTAATGCAATAGCACAGCGTATTTTAGCATCTTTACCCCAAGATCTGATTAAAGCTAATGCTGGTCCGCCGAAACTTTTTGTTGTGATAAACAAGCCAAAATTAAATTGTTTGCCTTCATTAGAATCTAAAAAATTAGCAAACTTTAATAGCTGTGGTGCGGCCACATTGTTTCTCAACCACTTAATTTGAACAGCACAAAGTAACTTACCTTTTTTGATGACTAAATCATAATTCTGCTGATTTGAGTCAGTATTTGTAACTGTCCAACCTGCGCGATGGAGAAATTTTTCTACATGCTCTTCAAAATGAGTATAGTCTTGTCTGTAAACTGGCTCCATAAAAATTGAATAGTCTTCCTATTGTTAATTCATAGTATCATTAGAAGAATTTAAGAGTTACAAGCCAGTTAGGGAGGCAAAGGTATCAGAGGTGGACAGGAGAATAATAACTTCAAGCCTCATGTTTCCTAACTCCTACATTGTTGCCCGTGAGGAGTCGCATCAGGATAAAAGGTAACGATCGCCTTTTCTTTCCTCACAAATACGGAGGGGAAAGTTTTTCCAGTTTTCCAATCTCGGACATTATAAATACAATCTCCCTCATGCTCTCCTTGAAGTTTAAAAATTTTAGTCGCATCTAAAAGAATGTCTTCGGCATTAGTCAGATAGCTATAGCCTTTAATGCGATCGCTAACAATTCGCTCTCCCTGTTTAATCATTATACCCATTGTGTAAATAACGCCTGGTAAAACTTCCTGATGTTCGTTATTGTTGGCTAATAGTCCTCCAATCCCCTTATTTTGTAACTCTAAATATCTGCCATAAAAATGCAAGCCACCAATTTTGTGAATATTATATATTTGTCCGCAAAAAATATGTTCAAATGCTTGATATTTGAACCAAACATCAGTTAAATCAAGTAGAAAATCTGCTTTTTCCTTGCGACCAAGTTGGAGTTCTCCCTCAGTAATTTTCTGTAGTTTCTCTATGACATCAGGGTAATATGATAAAAGATTTTTAAATTGAGTGGCATTAACTCTTGTCGCAATCGGACCACAAACCTTGAGGACTGCTTTGTCAAAAGAATTTAACTTAGGTGGTGGCGGGGTGATATCTAACTTTTGTCCGGCTGGGAAACCAACAGGAACTGGATTATCCTCGTTATCAAAAAATGGGAGAAGTTTACTGTCTTGCTGTTGGGCAGAGACTAAATCGTGCAACCAAAATGGGAAAGCTAAGAGTAGGAAAAAAAATCCTCCTGTCAGCCACTTAGCTATTTGTGTTGTCGTACTTGGTTGCATATAGCATTCCTATTTGATTTTTGAGAGCAGGAGCGTCGGCTGGGTAATGCCTAACAGTCAGTTTATACTAGGACACGGTTATTACTCATCTCATAATATACACATCTGTTCTCAATAAGGCGATCGCACACTCTACGAATTCTTGGCGACGGACAGTAAGTTTTCTCAATTCTTTAGTAACTCAACAACTCGATGCCACAGTTTACGAGTGCTGTTGTGACCATTTTTCCCATAAAGGACGCACATCCTCTGGCTGTCCTTCATAGTTAAGCATAGAGTCTGAGATCAAAACCCAAGGTTGGGCACTGTTTGTCCAGATGTTGCCGACTGGGCGTAACCAACTCGTATCATCTAACGTTCCAGCTTTGACATTGATCGTCTGTTGATTATACGTTCGCTCATGGAACAATCGCGTTCCGCAATCGGAGCAAAACAAACAAGTCACCTCACGTCCACTGTTGGTTCCACGAGTCCAAGTTTTTGGTTGTCCTTGAACAATGACAACAGCATCTCTTGGTACAGTAAGAGACATGCCAAAGGCACTCGATGATTGTTTCTGACACTCCTTGCAATGGCACAGGTAGAGGGTTAACGGTTCAGCACGAATTTCATAACGAATCTGTCCACATTGACAGCCTCCAGTGTAGATCGCACTCACAAGTTTTCTCCTATTGCAATTTGGTGCTGCCTGATTGTAGCGAAAGTTGCTCTCTTAAAAAGCCTGAGAATATAGTTGGTTAGACAGTTAACTTGATCTGCGTTACGCCTTGACGCAACTTAAGCTGTCTGGTGAGCCAAAGCTGCCGAATACGCTTGCCAAGCAGGGGAGCTAACTGGCTGACTGCCCAACGTAAGAGTGCGCTTTTATGCAGTAGTTCACCATCTCGCGCTTCTTCATTTTGAAGCTGCTGTACTCGGATAATTTCCGGCTCCCGCTCAGCTTGAATCAGTGGCAGCGCCGCATCAATTGCTTCATGTCCCGAGTTGTTTTGCAGTAAAGGAACCAGATGGTTTGCTGAGACAATAACATCCCGCAAAGCCATATTGATACCCTGAGCGCGGATAGGTGACATCGGGTGAGCGGCATCACCCAACAGCAGTAATCCAGGTGCATACCACCGTAGACAGCGCCCGACGACAACAGATAACAAAACAGGGCGCTCAATGGTTTCCGCATTTTGCCGAAAATGCTCTGATAGCCACCGGGGTGAGACAGATGCAAGCACCGAAGACCAATCGCTGACTTGCTTCCAGTCCATAGGGGCATCCTTATGTAGTACCCAACTTATTTGGATATTTCCAGAGGTAGAACGAAACAGCGCCAGGACTTGACCACCTTGTAGAATTGAATAAAAGATATTCTCATTTTTTAGGCTCGGACTATCTGCTAATTTAAACCAAAGAATATCGAAGCTTTGGGACTCCTGCTGTATCGGTAAGGAAGCACAGTTACGAACAATAGAATTACGACCATCCGCTCCAATAACTAAATCGGCAGAAATAGAGCGTTCTTCGCCCAGCTTCACGCCCGCAACGCGCCCTTCGCTCCACAGCAAATCCTGAACGGGAGCGTTGGGGATCAACTCAAAATTGGAGTAAGTGCTTGCCTCTTCAATCAGCGCTTCGAGGAGATCTGGTTGTGAAACAAGTGTGACTGGGTTACCACCAGGTTCCATCGGTTCATCAACTCGAAATAGCGATCGGTTGTCGATTAAGAATTCCCAGGCATCCAAGGCTCGATGGGGGATGCGTTCTAGCACTGATGACAACTCCATCTGCTCAAGGGCATCCAGTCCGCTAGGCATCAGCCCCTCACCGCGAAATACTCGCCGAAAATTACGGGATGCTTCAATTAGTTTGACTGTGATGCCGCGTTTTACGAGAAGGAGTGCAAGCGTTGCACCAGTTGGTCCAGATCCAACAATGATAACTTGAGTCATCAGTTTCCTACTACTCTAAGTAAATTACCCACCCATGACTACAGAATACCAAACTGGTATTCTGTTTAACATTTGAGAAGGTTTTCTCAAGGATTTGACAGCGTTTTGGAGGCGATCGCTTGATCATCAGTTTTGACTACCCCAACCATTAGTTCAAAGCTTCGACGACTTACTCCTGTCATATGCTTAAATTTCTTTGAAGTAAGCTGTTTGGCTTTTCCTATTTTCACTATTAATCAAAGTACTGATCGCAATTGGAAAAGCCTTTCATTTTACCACAAAGTACTTCTGCAAGAGTTCCATTAGATATTGTTATCATCTATTTCATTTGCGATAGCTTCAACCATCAAATCTTCTTCCTGTTCAATTTCATTTAATAATGCCCAGGCTACAAAATATTCAATTTTTGTTAAAATTTTGTTGAATTTAGTACTATTCATCGGGCAATTTTTATTTACGTAATATTACTTACGATAGCAAATTATCATAGATATATAATAGTCTGCCTGGTCTAGGCAGACTAACTTATTGTAAAATTTATATTGTATGCGGGAGTCATGGATAGTTAAGAGCAGATTCGCTAAGATAATGCCATGAAAACTAGGCATACATAAGAAAAGCATGGCAGGAAGTATTGGGCGGACAGGAAACCCAGGAATTAGAAATCCCAAAAAGAAGAATGAAACAAGTTTTGCTATTGAACCTGGTTTAGAAGCAAAAGGACGTATGATGGGCTTTCGCCCTCCAGTTTCTTTAGAAAAGCAAATTGATACAGTGATCGCGGCTTCGGGAAAGACTTTATCCGACTGGCTACTTGAAGCAGCGATCGCAAAACTGAAGGCTGAAGCCGTATCGCCTATCTAGAAAAACCTTCTTAATTAATTTTCCTCTGCCTTATTATCCCATGAAAACAATGCTTTTTCTGGATAAAGTCTTGAAAACATGGGATAATAAAGTTTAGGTGAGAAAGGAGGTGATGAATATGGTTAACTCGCCTGATAACGTTAGTAATGGTACTTGGCTTACTGACTCTTTCGATACGTTCAGATAATAAGCAAACACCGTCTGGCTTACCTGCTCGCGTTCCCGCAATGCCTGAATCTCTTGAGGCGAGTACTCATGAATTGGCGTCAAGCAGGATTCATCGAAATCGTCCATAGTTTGCTTGTCTATCACGCCTGCGGCATGATAATCCGAAGCGATTTCATGAATCGCCGCCAGCGCATCACTTTTGTAAGTCTTCGTCTTAGGCATATTATTCTACCTTAACGGCTATGGCTACAGCTGTAGCTCATAACATAAAATGTGGGGAGAGGGGGAGCAATATGTATGTATATTTTAACTCCCGACTCCCGCTTCCTAATTACTCTTCATCCAACTGAACATAGCACGCAAATCTTTACCGACTTCCTCAATTGGGTGTTCGCCTTCTTGACGACGCATAGAGGTAAATCCAGCTTTACCTGATTGATTTTCCAAAACAAATTCCCGTGCAAATTGTCCGGATTGAATTTCTTTAAGAATTTGACGCATTTCTAATTTGGTTTGTTCATTGACAATGCGAGGCCCACGGGTATAATCACCATATTCAGCCGTGTTGGATATGCTGTCACGCATTTTAGCCAAGCCACCTTCGACGATTAAATCAACAATCAATTTAACTTCGTGAAGACATTCAAAGTAAGCTAATTCTGGTTGATAGCCTGCTTCTACCAAAGTTTCAAATCCAGCTTTGATTAAGGCGCTTAAGCCGCCGCACAGTACTGATTGTTCGCCAAACAAGTCGGTTTCGGTTTCTTCGCGGAAAGTGGTTTCAAGAATGCCAGCGCGAGAACCACCGATACCTTTAGCATAGGCCATAGCGCGATCGCGTGCCTGACCACTGGCATCTTGATATACTGCAAACAGACAGGGAACTCCTTGACCTTGTTCATACGTCCGCCGTACCAAATGTCCCGGTCCTTTTGGTGCTACCATCACCACATCTACGTTAGCAGGAGGGACAACTTGACCAAAGTGGATATTGAAGCCGTGAGCAAAAGCTAAAACATTCCCTTCTTCTAGATTCGGTTCAATGTCTTCTTTATAAACTGTTTTTTGCACCTCATCTGGTAATAAAATCATAATGAACTGAGCCGCCTTGGCAGCATCTGCTACATTCTTCACTGTTAACCCAGCAGCTTCAGCTTTCGCCGCAGACTTACTGCCCGGATATAGCCCGACAATGACATTCATACCACTATCTTTGAGATTTAGGGCGTGGGCATGACCTTGGGAACCATAGCCAATAATAGCGATCGTCTTTCCAGCTAAAAGGTCTAAATTAGCATCTTCGTCGTAGTACATCCGGGCCATAGCAGCATCTCCACTCAGCAAGCTTACTTCATTGCAGAATTGTTATTTTACATCACATCGGATCATGATGCTGTTTCGCTATCTATTCTTTGCACTTCCTTATCAGATAATTTCACATCAATAGCACGCACCGAGTCTTCGATGCTGGAAATTTTGCTCGCACCGGGGATAGGCAAGATACAGGGTGATTTGGAACGTAACCACGCCAGCACAATACAATACACCGACACATTTTTTTCTTGAGCTAACTTGGATATTGTCGGAAAATCTTGCAAGCTCTTATGGCGACGACTACCACCGAAGGGACTCCAAGGCAAAAACGTCAAATTCTCATTCTCACAAAACTCCAGCACACCATCAAACTCCGGCTGTCTCTGCCAAGGGTTGTACTGATTTTGCACGGAGACAATATCAACGACATCCCGCGCCTGCTTGATTTGCTCAACGGAAAAGTTAGAAACTCCTATAAACCGAATCATTCCTGCCTCGACTGCTTCTCTTGCAGCTGTGAGGGATTCCTTAATGCTATAGTTAGTATCTGGAGCATGGTATTGCCAGACATCTATAGGTTTCTTACCACCTAAAGTCTCAAAACTGGTGCGGATGGTTTCCCGTAAATGCTTTGGATCACCATTACGTGTCCAACTGCCATTGGGACGCATTAAACCGCCTTTAGTTGCCACAATGACATTACTGACATCACCATTATAACTTTCCAAAGCTTGATGAATCAGTCGCTCGTTGTGATGCTTGTCTGATTCATCTTTACAGTAGGAGTCCGCAGTGTCAATAAACGTGACTCCTTGTTCCAAAGCATGATGGATGACGTTCAGCGATTCTGATTCTGGAGGGCGATCGCTCAACGACATCGGCATACCCCCCATCCCAATCGCACTCACATAAACACCAGTTTTTCCGATCTGTTTTGTTTCCATGTTTTTCATTTCAGTTTTCTATACATTCAGCATTCAGCAAGCTAGTAGTTTGTGTAAACATTCGCGGCTGAGCGCCAAATAAAGTGATCTATGCTGGAAAAGAAGGGCTGATCGCTCCTCTATACTAATT
>JAQYWN010000371.1 GCA_029379265.1 Rhizonema sp. NSF051 | reverse complement strand
CGCAGATTAATTACCCCAGATAATTATACTATGTGCATTTACCCGGATTTGATATCAAATGTCTCGACGTAAGGTAAAGGAAATTCTGCATACTTTCGAGGGCAGAACACACCATTTAATGGTAAATGCATCTGACGAAGAAGAATTCCGAAAACGTTTTTCCGTTCGTGGGGCACATTTCAATCACAATATCTACGTAAACGAGCATTTGTATCAACCGCATAATGAGCCAAAGATATACGATGCAATTTATACTGCGCGGTTGACTCCCTTTAAGCGTCATTGGCTGGCAAAAAATGTAGAACGCTTAATGGTTGTATCCTATGGAGGTGATTTGCATACTTTCTGTCCTGAGTTGAAACATGCAGAGTTCAACAAAGAGTTTATCCCGCGTCTGGAGTTAGCCAGAAAGTACAATCAGTCCTATGCTGGTTTATGTCTTTCGGCAAGAGAAGGAGCAATGTTTGCTTCATGCGAATACTTACTTAGTGGAATTCCTATTGTTAGTACACCAAGCAAAGGTGGACGAGATGAATTCTTCACCATGCAAAATTCGCTCATTGTACCCCCGCAACCTGAAGCAGTTGCCCAAGCCGTTAAAAATTGGAAGCAAATAAAACCTAAACCACAAGAGATCAGAGAGCAAACACTGAAACAAATTAACCATCTCAGGCTAAGTTATTGCACTTACATATCTCAGCTTATTTCTCAAGAGAGTGGTGATTGTAAAAAGCCAGAGGAACTGATGGAAAACTACTTTGCACCACCGGATGGTATTCACTCTCGTTTTCTGAAATTAGAGAACTTATGGACATCTCAATTTGAAGATTTAGAAAAAGCTTTCTCTTTATAGTTCAAAACTGTTCACTGAAGTATCAACACAGAAACCTGGTTTCTCCAAGAAACCAGGTTTCTGTGTTGCTTTATGGATTTGCTGAAGTGCTGAATGCTTAAAAAAAGTACATACATTGAAGGCGCATATGCTTAATATCAAAGGCAGGAGTAGTTAGATGGATCGGCAGCTTGGTTTTCTAGCAGGAGCACCACGCATCTCAACTCGTCCTGATGCAGAAATGTCTGGTCCTCGCTCCCGTATTTTGGGCTTGGTAAAGGGTTTTGAATCACTAAATTGGGAGGTTAAGCCTTTCATCGTGGGAGATCGAACTCCTAAAAAATGGTCTGCAAAGGGTTCTGGGAAAGCAATTAGCAGTGGATTTTTCCGCACGCTAGCAGTAGACTTAGTGCGTTTGGGACTTGGTGTGATCAATACATGGAGAAGTTGGCGAGAACTCGGTCATCAAGTGGATTGGGTTTATGAGTACACTGCAACCCTCCAATGTCTCGGCTGGATTTTCAAACAGCGTGGAATACCGTGGATTTTACAAACTGAAGCGCTGCTGTTCTATGAAGCGAAAGCTGAACGTAAAGCTTTAATATTAGATGGCTTAGCTCGATGGTTGGAGATTTCAGCATATCGCTCGTGTGATGTTTTAGCCTGCGTGAGCGAAACTTTGAAGGAAATTTTGGTTCGCGATTTTAACATCCCTGCTGAAAAAATAGTTTTAGTCCCAAATGCAGTAGATACTGACTTTATTGACCCCAAGCGCCATCTGCAAGAGCGAATATTTACAGGTTTTACAGTCGGGTTTGTTGGCAGTTTATATGCCTGGGCTGGGTTGGATCTACTGCTTGACGCTTTGTCTGAATTAAGAGATCAAGGGCTGGATTTATCACTCGTCGTGGTAGGGGATGGCTCAATGAAAGATATCTGGAAAAATTATGCTCAGCAACTAGGTCTTTCTAGTTATGTCGCTTTTATTGGTCAAGTTCCTTGGTCAGATGTGCCGCAGTATATATCTGGATTTGACGTAGGTTACTCCGGACAGGTTCCGCTACAAATGGGAAAAATGTATCTTTCACCGATGAAACTATACGAATATATGGCGATGGCAAAGCCAGTCGTAGCTTCAGCTTTTGAGGATGCTCAACGGTTGGTTTGTGAAGGAAAAACAGGTTTTTTATTTCGTTCTGGTGACAAAGACGATCTCAAACGCGCTTTAGTTGAAGCATTTGATCACAGAAGCTTGTTACCTGAGATGGGATACTTGGCTCGCCAAGAGATAGAAACTCATCACAGTTGGCAAGCTAGAGTTCAGGTTTTAGTTGAAGGTGTTGAGCAGATTTTGAAACAACGCTCATCTATAAAGGCAACTCTCGAGCGGTAGACAAAAGGCAGCACTTTCTAAGTTTTTTCACTTAGCATCTACACCTTTTGGCAAGAAATTTCTTTGCCAATTTACTAAATCCCAAATTTATGGCAAGCACTATCTATGAAGCGATCGCCCTACAAACTGCTTGGCGTTCAAGTTGATGCATTTTCCATTCCTCAACTGAATTCGTTAATCGCAGAATCTATCGAACAAAAGAAAAAGAGGATTGTTGCCAATCACAACTTGCACAGCCTTTATCTTTACCATCACGACTTCAAAATGCGACTCTTTTATGCCAAAGCCGACTATGCACATATAGATGGTATGCCTTTGGTACTCATAGGGAAATTGCTCTCGTTTCCACTGAAGCGAGAGCAGCGAGTCACTTATGCTGACTGGGTATGGCCTTTGATGTCTGAAGCTGCCCAGAAAGGCTGGCGCGTGTTCTACTTAGGATCTAAGCCCGGAGTGGCGGAACGCGGAGCAAGCATTCTCCGGCGAAAGTTTGTCGGTTTACAGATCAAGACAGCTCATGGCTATATCAATAGTAGCCAAGAAAACCGTGCGACTCTAGCAGAAATTAACGCTTATCAACCTCATATCTTGATGGTGGGAATGGGTATGCCATGCCAAGAGTATTGGATTTTAGAAAACCTGGAGCAGATTCATGCTCATGCCATTCTACCGAGTGGAGCTTGTATGGACTATGTTGCGGGAGCTATTCCCACTCCACCTCGATGGATGGGAAAGATGGGCTTGGAGTGGTTGTATCGCTTGTTTAGTGAGCCAAAAAGACTCTGGAGGCGTTACTTAGTAGAGCCTTGGTTTGTCGCCGGACTATTCATACGGGAAATACTCAATGCTTAATAGATTAGTGAGTAGGCGACGTGCTTTATGGCTGGGTTTAGGCAGTATCACAAGCGTAGGAACTATTGCTACAGCTACTGGATGTAAAAACCACAAGCTATCGCTTGACAATCGACAAAGAAACTTTAAAGTGGTTGGCAATGCGACTTTAGGAAAGCGTGCTGATACTAAAGGATTGATTTATGGGGCAGCAGGTGGTGCAGATAGACTTTCCTCAGATCCTACTTTTGCAACTCGCTTTGCACAAGAGTGCAGGATTTTAGTACCGGAAGGAGAACTCAAGTGGGTTGCGTTGCGCCCGTCCCCAAATAAGTTTGACTTTACTAAAGGAGATTGGTTAGCTAAGTTTGCTCAGCAAAATGGGATGCTTTTTCGAGGACACAACTTAGTCTGGTATCAGGCTCTCCCTGAGTGGTTTAACGAGGTAGTTAACCACCAGAATGCTGAAAAATTTCTGGTGGAGCATATCACAACTGTGACTAAACACTATGCTGGTCAAATACACTCTTGGGATGTAGTTAACGAGGGAATCGAACCAGATTACGGGCGCTCTGATGGCTTACAATACTCACCTTGGCTGAATTTTTTAGGTCCAGACTACGTTGAGCTTGCTTATCGGGTTGCGGCTGAAGCTGACCCTAAAGCATTGCTTGTATACAATGATGCCATGTTAGAGTATGATACCCCTAAAAATGAAGCTAAAAGAACTGCAGTTCTGAAACTGTTAGAGCGGTTGAAATCTAAAGGAACTCCGATTCATGCTCTTGGGATTGAATCTCACTTGTTAGGAGATGAAACCCGTTTCAATCCAAAAAAACTCCGAAAGTTTCTCGCTGATGTTGCTAGTTTAGGTCTAAAAATTCTGATTACCGAGTTAGATGTGATAGACCAAAAATTACCTTTATCTCCTGTTGTTCGCGATCGCATTATTGCTGGCATCTTTGAAGACTATCTTTCCGTCGTGCTGGATGAGAAAGCTGTTATTACGGTACTCACTTGGGGATTGAGCGATCGCTACACCTGGAACTCACAGTATAATGCCCGTCCTGATGGTAAACCCGTGCGTCCCTTACCACTCGACTCTAACTTCAAACCCAAGTTGGCATGGAATGCTATAGCCAGAGCATTTGATCGCGCTTCAAAACGTTAGCAATTAGCTTATTCAGTGAGCGTAACATTATAGATGAGGAATAGAAATAGTGGCTATACCTGTAGTAAGTCTCAAACCTGACTTAAGATCAGCGAAAGGCACAACGATACAGAGAGGATTAGCTATAAAGTTACTGCGGTTAGTAATACTGATTTTTCTTGATGTTATTGCTCTAAGCTTGGCATGGAAGTTGGCAGTATTTTATGGCACTCCATTAGACTCTCCTTGGACAGAAAAAAGATCTTTTTTGCTGCTCACGCTTATAGTTGAAATCGGGATGATAGCTTCCCAAGGAATATATCAAGCAGGTATTCATCGTCGGAACTATCCAGGTTTACTCAAAGCCGTCTCGCTCTCCGAAGTTTTCTTACTACTGATTGCTTTTCTTTACGAACCAAATCACTACGTCTCTCGCTCGATCTTTCTTATTTTTTGGTTTTTGTCTGTATCCTTTGTCTGTACAGATCGCCTAATATTTGATGTTGTCACTAGATTTCTTCGCAAAAAAGGAGTAATCCGTTATCCCGCTTTTCTCATTACAGAGGTAAGAGAAAAAGACGAACATATTCGGTTAATACAACAAGAAAATTGCTACGCTATACAGGGGATAGACTATTCTCACTGCCTTGACAGAGCCAACCGAGACGAAACGTTGGAATATCTTCGTCAACATAGTATTGTAGAAGTATTTGTTTCTTGGAATTCCATCAAGAATCGTCTCTATGTTTGCTGGTGTTTCCATACAGCTGGTATTACTCTAAGAATTCTACCAACACAGAACATACTTCGCTATCCTAAATCCGTGTCCTGGATGATTGGCGAAGTTCCTTGTCTCTCAATTCCAGCACCAATTATCGCTGGCACAGATTTTTGGATAAAGCGGTGTTTTGACCTTTGTGCTTCTATTATCTTGCTGCTCGTATTCTCTCCTCTTTATTTTTTGATTGCTCTACTGATTAAGCTTGACTCTTCTGGAGGAGTCTTTTTCAAACAAGAGAGAATTGGTCTACATTCTAAAAAGTTCAAGATTTGGAAATTTCGGACTATGGTGATTAATGCCGAAAATTTACAAAAATCTTTAGAAGCACGAAATGAAGTTAAGGATGGTGTTTTGTTCAAACTTACAAATGACCCTCGCATCACAAAAATCGGTAAATTTCTACGCCGCTACAGTTTAGATGAATTACCGCAACTGTTTAATGTTGTACTTGGAGAAATGAGTTTAGTCGGTCCGCGTCCTCTCCCTATCAGAGATGTCGAAAAGTTCCACCCAACGCATTTTATCCGCCAAGAAGTTTTGCCGGGAATCACTGGCTTGTGGCAAGTTTCCGGTCGTTCAAATATTGATAACTTTGAAGATGCAGTGAAATTAGATCTTAAATACATCGAAAATTGGTCGCTGTGGCTAGATGTGAATATTTTGCTGAAAACTGTAAAAGTTGTTCTACAAAAGACAGGTGCTTACTAAAGTAATAAGAAATAGGGAATGAATAATAGGAACAAAGAAAAATTACTAATATCCGGTGGCGGAAATAAAGCTACTATTTGGAATTGTTTATTGCCGACAATTCAAGCTTTTTTAATTTTTAATTCCGCGTAGGAGTACTAGTACATAGTGGCTGAAAGAAACCACCCATCTAAAAGAGGTAAAAAGCTTACATGCGGAAGTGTTCTTTATTTTTACTTTTGCCTTGTTGTACTAGTACCTTTTTTCCCAATTACGTATACGATCAAATCGCTCGTGACACTTGCATCAGCCCTGAGTTTTTCACTTTACGACTTTTAATAACTCGTGCAGGTACACCTACAGCAACGGAATAGGGGGGAATATCTTTAGTGACAACCGAACCTGCACCAATGACACTTCCTTTTCCAATAGTAACTCCATCTAATACTCTCACTCCAGTTCCCAGCCAACAATCATCCTCAATCACAATTCCTTCACTACTAATACCCTGTTCTCGAAATGGGCGTTCTGGATCTGCAAAGATGTGATTGTTGGCATAGAGTGATGAGTGCGAAGCAACCATACAATCTTTGCCAATCTTGATGAAACCAGGACCGGCCATACATACATAAGGTCCGACGTATGTATGCTCATCAATAGTAATATTACCACCCTCTTTGTCGTAGGCTCTAATGTCTACACCGTGGTCAATAGATACGTTGTTTTCAAAGCGAATTTTGCTACCCTTATTACTAATATAAGTGCCACTGTATATGCGGACATAATCTCCAATCCCAATCTTGTCCGTACCGATAAAGCGGACGTTAGGTTGGATATAAACTGATTTTCCAACTTGATTAAAAATCGGGCGATAAAGGAAATTTCGCAAAACTTTACCAATTGGACTGGGTAAACCTCCCAGAATACCAGTCAACAGGTATTCTTTCCCGTAAACCCGCATTAATTGAAAAATTGACTTTTCGGTATTCATGCCTGATAGCTCCAAATTTATATGAGTACGGACATTGCTTCAGACCAGCTTCAAAACAGAAGTGGATTACACGGTGTTTTCTATTATTTATTCGGTTGTGAACAAGAATTTTTTAGCCGCAACTGCAAGTGAAATGAACTAACTCGATAAAATCGCATTAAGCAATAATGCTGTTATATCGATTTATCTACAAAGAATGCTAAATTTACTCACTAGCAAGTTCTTCGACAAGTAGATATATGCAGTTAGAATTCATATTCCGCTAAAAAGCAGGATGACACTACTCAGTATCATTCCAAACTCATTAACAACCAAATTAGGAAAATTTTTCACCAACGACAGAAGCATCAGGGCGGAGTGTCACCGACTTCAGCCATGACATTAAAATTCACCATCGGTGCAAATAAATAAGCACTGCCCCGATTATGATGACGGCTTTCTTGTAGCCAGCTTCTTCCGCTTCTGACTTGAATCATGATGCGCGAGGTTGGTTTACACGTTGAACAAGTATTTTTACTCTTCTATAAAAGAGTAAGTTTGTTCTAAATCATTATAGCAGCATCTTTTTTAAAGAAAACGTAAAGTGCTGGCAAAAATCTTGATATTTACACCAAAGTTTTTAATAGAGTCTAGCAGCCTTGATCTAATGCACTTGCAAAAAAAAAGGTCAAAATAATTACACTTACTTTTTATCCATGTTTGTCCGCTCTTATGTCCACTTGCCTTTACCCATCAATAGACTAATATTCTTGTATTAATAAACACAAAATATGCAGCCCTCACCCGTAATAAATTGTCTGACAACAGATAGAGGTAGGGGCGAACGGCTGTTCGCCCTTACTACACGTCATTTGCGATACATCCTGCTGATAATATTTACAAATCTTAGCCATACTCTTGTGAGCTTTCTTATAACTATCGGACACTTCTAAAACGTCCTTTTAATGAGGCGCTACTGATATAGCAGTCCTAAATCATTCGTGAAAAACAAGATCCCCGACTTCTTTAAGAAGTCGGGGATCTAATTTACATTCACAAAATCTT
>JAQYWN010000370.1:4222-7726 GCA_029379265.1 Rhizonema sp. NSF051 | reverse complement strand
TTTTGTACTCTTTATTCGCCTACTCCTGGTTTATACCGTAGGTGCAAGATCTGAGTTAACAGCGCTTCTTTTAGCTCAGATGGACAACGTATTGTCACTGCATCAAATGACAATACCGCTAGATTGTGGGATATCACAGGTAAGCAACTTGCAGTCCTCAAGGGGCATGAAGGCAAGGTTAACAGTGCTGCTTTTAGCCCAAACGGACAGCAAGTGATTACTGTATCAGATGACTTCACCGCCAGAGTGTGGGATATGAATGGTTTGCTACTTGCAGTCCTCAAGGGGCATGAAGGCAAGATTAACAGTGCTTCTTTTAGTCCCAACGGACAACACATCGTTACGGCATCTTCTGATAGCACTGCCCGATTATGGGATTTGAAAGGCAGGCAGCTAGCATTACTTCAGGGGCACGATGCTAATGTCAACAATGCAAATTTTAGTCCAAACGGAAACCTCATTGTCACGGCATCGGATGACACCACTGCTCGGTTATGGAATTTGTCAGGCAGGCAGCTTGCTATGCTTTCCGGGCATATAAGCTATGTCAACAGTGCTTCTTTCAGCCCAGATGGACAGCGCATCGTCACGGCGTCAGATGGAAAAACCGCTCGGGTATGGGATTTATCTGGTAAGCAGCTTGTACTGATTAAAGAACATACGAGCTATGTCAACAGTGCTTCTTTTAGTCCAGATGGACAGCGCATCATCACTGCGTCAGATGACAACACCGCCCAAGAGTGGGATCTTTCCGGCATGCAGTTAGCAGTCCTCTCTGGGCATGAGAGTGCTGTCTGGAGTGCGAATTATAGCCCAGATGGACAGCGCATCGTCACCACATCCGATGACAAAACAACTCGAGTATGGGATCTAGATGGCAGGCAACTCGCACAATTTAGTGGCGTAGGAGTTCGTTTTAGCCCGGATGGAAGGTATATCGTCACTGTATCAGATGATAATGTCGCCCGTGTGTGGCGGGTAGGAAGTTTAGATGAACTTTTAGCGCGGGGTTGCGACTGGCTCAAAGATTACTTTGTGATCCATCCCGAAGCAAGGCAACGATTGAAGGTGTGTCCGCAAAAGTAAGTCATGAGCAAAAAACAAGATCCCCGACTTCCAAGAACTCAGGTATCTGCGTCTCAGAATGCTGTAAGCTAAGAAACAGCGACTAGATTTAAGATGAGCTACCCAATATGTTTTGGCAGCGACTGACAGCGTTCCTGATATCGATTAGTATATTTTGCTGGGCAACTCCAGCCAGAGCAGATTGGACTCATCCGCTATCATTTAGCAATGCGGATTTGACAGCACGCGATTTTTCTGGACAAAGCTTGCAAGCAGCAGAAATGTCTAACGCGAAACTGGAATTGGTTAATTTTACAGGTGCTGACTTACGAGGCACAGTTCTCAGTGGTTCTATCATGACTATGGTTAATTTGCACAAAGCTGATTTAACTAATGCCATGATGGATCAGGTTAACTTAACTGGATCTGATTTGAGCGATGCTGTTCTCACAGAAGCGCTTTTACTTCGTACCATCTTTACTGATGTCGATGTTACTGGTGCAGATTTTACCGATGCCGTTTTGGATCGGGCGCAAATTAAGGAATTGTGTGCAAAAGCTAGTGGAGTGAATTCTCAGACTGGTGTAGAAACTCGTGATTCTCTAGGATGTCGATGAAGCGTGTTGGGATAATTGGTGGCGGGCAACTCGCATGGATGATGAGGGATGCCGCGAAGAAGTTAGGTGTGGAATTGGTGGTGCAAACTCCTAACTCCGACGATCCAGCTGTAGCGATCGCCACTGAAACTGTTTTCGCTTCAATTGACGATGCGATCGCCACAGCCCTTTTAGCCGAAAAGTCAGATGTCATCACCTTTGAAAATGAGTTTGTTAATTTAGAAGCTTTGTCACCCCTAGCAGAACAAGGAGTTCGCTTTCGCCCTCGACTTGAAGCTTTAACCCCGCTTTTAGATAAATATCATCAGCTTCGTTACTTACAAAATTTAGGTTTACCTGTCCCCAAGTTTTTTGCCTTGGAACAGGAGGATGAAAGAAGATTACCCACGTCCCAACTATCTTCTCAGTTGGGTTTTCCACTAGTTTTGAAAGCTCGTCGTCACGGTTATGATGGTCAAGGCACGTTCATCTTCAAGGATCAAGACTCGTTAAAGCAAAAGCTCGAGTTTACTGGCATAAAAGATGCATCCTGTCAAGGAATCTACTTATTAGAAGAATTTATACCCTATGAGCGGGAATTAGCAGTGATTGCCGCCCGTTCTGTAGAAGGAGAGGTTTGTTGCTACCCAGTTGTCGAAACTCAACAAAAGGAACAAGTCTGTCGCCGGGTGATTGTGCCTGCTCAGATTCCGCCGGAACTAAAAGTAGAAATTGAAGATATTGCTCGCACCCTGCTTAACAGTCTAGAAGCAGTGGGAGTTTTCGGAATTGAGCTATTCCTCACCAGCGATCGCCGACTGTTAGTCAATGAAATTGCACCCCGCACCCACAATTCCGGACATTTCTCTCTAGACGCCTGCGAGACTTCTCAATTTGAGCAACATCTCAGAGCAGTTTGCGGATTGTCTCTGGGTAGTCCAGCTTTGCACTGTGCAGGAGCGGTTATGGTTAACTTACTAGGATACGAAAATTCCCAAAATATCTCAATTCCTCAATCGGGTGAAATTATACACGAAGATTACCTGAAGAAGCTCTCCTTAATAAAACAAATTCCCCAAGCTCACGTTCACTGGTACGGAAAAAATGAATCACGTCCCGGAAGGAAACTGGGACACATCACCGTTTTGCTAGACAGCACAAGCCTAAACAAAGCAAGTGCGATCGCCCATACTATAGAATCCATTTGGTATTCCTCGTAGGGGCGAACGGCTTTCCTCGCCCCTACGAACGGCAGGAGCGCCCCTAGCAAGGATTTCAACGAACGCACGATTAATTTGCACAACATTTCTAATGACCCATTTCTGAGAAAAGCAAAAAATTTTCAATTAGGAACACACAACTTCTATCTGTCAGCTATAATGAAGTTGTTACACTACGACGTTGGTGACTGCCCAAAAGTTTTTTGATCTATGCCTTTAGTGATAAGGGAGCCAAAAAAATCTCGTGGCAGTAAACCGGGCATGTACCCGGAAACTTTAAACGTAAGATGCTGGTTCCCACCTGGTTAAACCAGGTCAAAAACTTAGGTAAAACGGCGTTGCGGTGAACTTAAAATTAAAGCTCCCAAAGTCATTATAGACGTGGGAGCTTTAATTATTTACGGGTAGGGGCAGGTTTTACCGATCAAGATTAAATAGTTAGATTGTCGAAGAAAACCTCCCCGTACAGGAGTAGGGGCAGGTTTTACCGATCAAGATTAAATAGGTAGATTGTCGAAGAAAACCTCCCCGTACAGGAGTAGGGGCAGGTTTTACCAATCAAGATTAAATAGGTAGATTGTCGCAGAAAACCTCCCCGTACAGGAGTAGGGGCAGGTTTTACC
>JAQYWN010000370.1:0-4212 GCA_029379265.1 Rhizonema sp. NSF051 | reverse complement strand
CCCGTACAGGAGTAGGGGCAGGTTTTACCGATCAAGATTAAATAGGTAGATTGTCGAGGAAACCTGCCCGTACAGGAGTAGGGGAAAAGTAGCCAAGTCCAAGAAAAAAATCTGTAGCAATTGATTCTAATTTAGGTACCAATAAGAGTTAAAATTCATAAAATTGGGCTAAATTCTGGTTGAAACTGTAATAAATTGTTACCAAAACTAACTAATACCGTGTTTCCAGCCTCGGTCTTCAAACTAGACAACGGTTTAACGTTGATTCATCAAGACATTCCTTCCACTCCTGTGGTTGTAGCAGATGTTTGGGTGCGTGCTGGTGCAAACTATGAGCCAAAACCTTTGTACGGCATGGCTCACTTTCTAGAACACATGATTTTCAAAGGGACTGCATCGCTACCTCCGGGTGTATTTGATCAGCACATTGAAAACCGAGGTGGAGTCAGTAATGCAGCAACTAGTCATGATTATGCCCATTACTCTCTGACTACAGCTTCTTCTTATCTAGAAGAGACTTTGCCTCAATTGGGAGAACTGCTACTTAATGCGGCAATACCAGAGGATGAATTCTTCCGCGAACGGGACGTTGTATTAGAGGAAATCCGTCAAGCAAATGACGATCCCGATTGGCAAGGATTTCAAGCTCTCATGTCTAATATTTACCAACGCCATCCTTACGGACGTTCTGTGCTGGGCAGTGAGAAAGAACTGATGCAGCATACACCCGAAGCAATGCGTTGTTTTCACCGCGATCGCTACCAACCAGAAAATATGACGGTAGTCATTGTGGGGGGAATTCCTCAGCAGCAGACAATCGATTTAGTGAGTCGCACTTTTAATAATTTTGGCGATCGCTGCAAAGATTTTCAAACAAGGAATGAAGTGGCGGAACCAGTTGTCACTGAAACTCGCCGTCAAGAAATGTCTTTACCAGGTTTAGAACAGGCGCGATTGCTCATCGGGTGGACGCAACCAGGTGTTGAACAACTCCGTACCTCTTATGGTTTGGATCTGCTTTCTGTTTTGCTGACAGAAGGACGAACTTCTCGTTTAGTCAGCGATTTGCGGGAAGACAAGCAACTAGTACAGGGTATTTGCAGTAATTTTTCGCTACAAAGAGAATCCAGTTTATTTACTATTACTGTCTGGTTGGAACCGGAACATATCGAGCGCGTTGAGTCGCTCATTCGCCTTCACTTACACCAACTGCTTTCAGAGGGAATAAGCGATCGCGAACTTGCCCGATGTCAAAGGCTGCTGTGTAATGACTATGCGTTTTCAACTGAAACACCAAATCAGTTAGCTGGACTTTATGGCTACTACAACACTATAGCCCAAGCTGAATTATCAGTGACTTATCCCCAGCAAATTCAGTCCTTCAATACTCAAGAGTTGCAAAAATTAGCACAAGATTATCTTTCACCGAACAATTACGCCGTTACTATACTCAAACCAGTATAAAGTTAATTGCAATTAACCACTAACAATCAGTATAACGAGAAATGACAACCTCGCTACCAAAATCGACAATTCATCGCACTGTATTAAACAATGGCATTGTGGTGCTGGTGACAGAGAATCCATCTGCAGATATTGTTGCAACGCGGATTTTTGTACGTGCTGGTAGTTGTTACGAAAATCGCACTGAAGCTGGATTAACATATTTGCTATCAGCAGTACTGACAAAGGGATGTGACAACCTCTCTAGTTTGGAAATTGCCGAACAAATAGAGTCTGTGGGAGCAAGCTTGAGTGCGGATACATCTGCTGATTATTTTTTATTGTCATTGAAAACGGTAACGGCAGATTTTGCCGAAATTCTGAGATTGGCAGCACGGATTTTGCGAAATCCAACGTTTCCAGAAGCAGAAGTAGAATTAGAAAAGCGTATTGCCTTACAAGATATTCGCTCACAACAAGAGCAGCCATTCTCCATCGCCTTCGAGCAACTGCAACAGATGATATATCAAAAACACCCTTATGCCATGTCGGCACTGGGGGATGAATTCACCATGAACCGCTTAAAACGTGAGGATTTGGTGCGGTATCATCAGACATATTTCCGCCCAGATAATATCGTCATCAGTATTGCCGGGAGAGTAACAATAGCAGATACCATTGCCTTAGTGGAAGAAGTTTTTGGAGATTGGCATTCCTTAGCCGAACCACCACAACCAATACTTAATTTCCCTATCAATGTTGAACCGCAGCATAAAGCTACATACAAACAAACACAGCAATCTATCGTCATGCTGGGTTATTTGGGAGCATCAGTGATATCTGCTGACTACGCGGCACTGAAGTTGCTTTCTACGTACTTGGGAAATGGGCTTTCCAGTCGCTTGTTTGTCGAGTTACGCGAAAAGCGCGGTTTAGCCTACGATGTATCCGCTTTTTACCCAACAAGATTGTTCCCCGCATCATTTGTTGTTTACATGGGTACGGCTCCAGAGAACACCAAAATAGCTGTTGCTGGATTGTGGGCAGAAGTCGATCTCCTTTGTCGGAATCAACTTGAGGAAGATGCACTGACTGCAGCTAAGAATAAGATATTGGGACAGTATGCCTTGGGCAAACAAACTAATGCACAAATTGCTCAGATTTACGGATGGTATGAAATCTTAGGGTTAGGAATTGATTTCGATAGAAAATTTCAGGAGCAAATTATGGCTGTTAGTACTGCGGATGCGATCGCCGCAGCTTGCCAATATTTACGGGAACCTTATGTATCTTTAGTCGGTCAAGAAGATGCAGTTACCACTGCCATGCCTTTTCCTGGGCATGGAGTTTAATCCTGATCGCGAGACTACATTCTGTCTGATGAGAGTGAAGACAGTCTCTTTGTCCGCTTTACAACAAAAATGTTTTTCAATAAATGCTCTTGTCAACAAACAGATGATTGAGCAGCATTGATCGCGCATTTTATTTCCGAGATAGCTCTGAATTCAGACCTCAACTACCACCCTAAGTGCATTCTACACCAATTTCCAAATAAGTGTATTAGCAGACATTTACCGGGGGCATATACCATGAAAGGCAGGAGAAAAGCAAGTTTATTGAGCTTCATTAGCTCAATGGCTCAGGTGGCAAATTGCAGTAGAATCAAACGAAGGCAGGAATTTCAATCTTTACCAATGATTGGAATGTTAGTTTGTGTGCCTTTATTTGTTGGACTTCTTAGTGTAGTATCAGTGGCAGCGCCATCAAAAATTGCCCAAACTATCCCAGGAACTCCAAGAAGTTCGATCAACCGTCCTACCCTTAAAGTTGGTAGCCAAGGAGAGCCTGTCTCAGAACTTCAAGCAGCTTTGAAGCTTTTAGGATTTTACACAGGTACAGTGGATGGGGTGTACAATAATACTACAGCGACCGCTGTTTCCCGCTTTAAGCAAGCAGCCGGCTTGAATCCAGATGGCATAGTTGATGCAAGTACTTGGCAAAAACTCTTCCCGGCCGAAACAGTTGCCTCGTCTCCTACCCCTTCACCAACTCCAAGTCAGTCTTCAACTTCTAACCCTGAACCAAAACCTGTAACATCGAAAACACCTAATAATCCTTCAGTTGTCAATTCCAAACCCGAACCAAAACCTGCTGCCACACGGACGACAACCGCCACTTCACAGAATACTTCCATACAACAATCATCTTCTTCTCGTACTCAGCAAAACTCTAATTCTCAGTCAACAATTCGTCAGCAAACCACAAACACCCAACAAACGACACGCACTCCACAAACTCCAGCTATCCAGTACACTTCAGCCGGATTGCCAATTTTACGTAAAGGAATGCACGGTCCAGAAGTTGTTAAATTGCAACAACGGCTGCAAAGGCTTGGTTTTTTTGATGGCAGTATTGATGGAGACTTCGGCTTAAAAACAGAGGATGCAGTGGAATCTGTACAAAAACGCTATGGTTTAGAGCCGGATGGTGTCGCAGGCGGAGCAACTTGGGACATTCTTATGCGGCGACGCTAAGTACTGTAATCAAGCCTATACCTTTCTTTGTAACAAAAGAATTGCACTGCAAATTCAGCGCACTATAAATGACTGAATTTGCTGAATGCTTTGCAAAGGGGGGAGTGGCTGGTTGCATCCAGGGAATGCCCACTGGCACCAGTAATCAGGACAACTGCCTTATCTAACTGGGTCATATTCCAATACGGTTCAGTTAAGGCTAAAAAGCTGATTAGTGATATGAAATTTCGGAGCT
>JAQYWN010000369.1 GCA_029379265.1 Rhizonema sp. NSF051 | reverse complement strand
CGCAGATTAATTACCCCAGATAATTATACTATGTGCATTTACCCGGATTTGATATTAGATCTGTGTGTGCATCTTCAATCTCTTGCTGTAAGAGGTGTCTCTTGCCATCAATGTGTTCAAGTTGCTGCCGTGCGGAGCCTTTGAGTTTGTCTATGTTAATTTCTAGATCCTTGATCTCTGACTCTAAACTTTCTTTCAAACTACGTTTTTCTTCATACTGCCTAAAAGATTGGAATAAAGCAATTGTCAAAGGTGTAGTGGCGATCGCTGCTACAGGAATTTTGATTCTCCAGTCGAGTACTGGTGTAAAAATAACTAAGGTGCCACAAAAAGCCAAAAATAACTGTTTATCCATCATAAAAAAGCCCCAATTATATGGGGCCAACAAACGTTTCACGTTGGGATCAACGTCGCTCTGAAAAGAATATGAGAGCAGTGATTGCTGTTAGACAAATAGCCGCTGCCCCTACTACTGGGTTGACGACCACTAAAAAGGTTGCTGTTGCTAAGCCAACGTATGTCCAGTTAGCGATCGCGATTCCAACACCTATCCAGACAATTCGGTAGTCTACCTCCATACTCATCTTCCTCGTCCATTTTTCTGATTAGTCGATCAATTGCGCAAAATCTGCCGGGGGAAGTTTCCCCCGGCGAGTTTTGCACTGTTAGACGAATTCAGCATCATCAACGTATCCGTCTGCATTATAGGAACCCCTAGACTTTCTCCTTGATTGTCCTGCTGAAGATTGTTTGGTTGTGTTTGGCTGACCATAAGTTTCTTGATACGCTGTCGCTTTTTGTTGTGCAACGTCTGCTTTCGCGCCAGTTTCAATTACTTTTGCATTTAAAATTGTCAAGTTGTTCTCTCTAATCTGCGCTCGAAGTAACCGTTGCTCTTCAGCAAATTCAGCCTCATTTTGAGCGTCCATAGTATGTGATACTTGGGTGCTGTAGTCGAATGCGAGTTCGGCAGTCCGCTGCTGCTCGGTTCGCTCTTTAATGCCCAGTTGAACTGTCTTCTGCTTAGCGATCGCTAATCTCAAATTAGCTTGCACCTTTTCGAGTCCAATTTCGGAGCTCGTTGCTTGTCCTACACTCATTTGTAAATCTGGACGGCTTTTAAGAGCTTCGATACTCACTGAATCACATGATTCGATTGTTACATCTGTTACTCCTGTGGAAGTGACAGCTAATTTTCCTCCACTCGAACTTGCAGCTGCAAGATTACCACTTAGGGGTGTGGTTGTGTTTGCTTTGGCTTGAGATGCTGTTTGTGTTCTTGCCATTTGAGTTGTATTTGTAATGTCGTTTTATTTCCTGGTTTCCATTGACCGCAGATCCATCCTCAACCAGGTAGCGATCGCCACTTTTATCGAAATTACTTATTTGGTGTAACTGATAAGTCCGAATTCCCATCGTGGCGACAAAGCTGCCACTGATGCAGCACGTAATTACTAATGGAACCGTCACGACGCGCTTCAGCCTGGGAATAAATGACCTATCTAGCAATCCCTCAAGCTTTTCGTACTCATGAAGCTCGGGTTTGGTCACGACGGCTCACCTTCTTTCTTAGAGGATTGTGTTTGGGTTGGGAATTTTGCTTATGTTCGTTCATGGAAATGTATTTTTTGCGGGTTGAAGAGTGTTCGTTTATGACGTAAATAAAACTTATAGTGGCGATCGCAACTAACCCTGCCTTCAAAAACCAATTAGCTTCTCTTCTTAAAACAAAAGCTGTAGGTACAATAACTACCATTGCTACTCTCAGATACCAATTAACGACTTTTTTTAGAGGCGTTTTCCAGAATATCTCCAGATGCACAATTTGGTGAGCCGTCACGCACAATCCAACTGTGTCTCGAAGTGGAAATTCGTGCTTGAGGTTTTTGTAAGTCATGTGATGACAATGCCGGGATTTCCTCCACGGGAACAAGCAGCAACGATTTTGAGTTAGCGCCCGACATCTTCTGGATTTCTCTTTCCAAGTTGGGGATTGAATGTATTCTGTATAATCCGGCGAGTGCCAACCCATTATTTTTTGCCCCGTAGCAGTTGGTAAACACCAACCCCAAACATCCCAACTCCAATCACACCGGGAATCACCACCGGAGAAGCTAGCAAGGCAATAGCCGTTATTCCACCAGACGCCAAAGTTGTTATTGTTCCCAATCCCGTGTAGTAAATCATTTCGTGAATCATGTGCATCCGAACTCCCTCCGAGTTTAAGTATAAAAATACAAAATAGCGAAAGTCTGAAAGCGCTAATTGGTAGATAAGCCAATGGCAGCGTTCACTAATACCTGAAAATTTTTCTTCTGCTGCTCCACTTTCATCTGGGAGTCCAACGCTTTTTCTGCTAAGCTTTTCGCTCTTTTTCCCATTTCCGACTGAAGATCAAGAGCGTTTTTTAGTATACTTGACTCTAATTTTTGAATTTCGGAACTATGAACCGAAGCTTTTTGCTGAAAATACAATTCCCATGTCTGCGTGTGGGAGCTTTCAAATGACTGAATCCCTTTCAATGCTGTAGCTATACCAAAAAAGTGAGAAAGTTCTACTTCTTGCAGAGTTAAAGCTTCGAGAATACCGTACTGCACCGCTTCTACTGCTGCTGTTGAAGTAGCTAAAGTGTCTCTCTTTTCTGCTACATCTTCACTGATCTCCTCAAGCGGTGTTTCTCTTGTGCCGCCTTCAACACTATCTAAATACTCGTTTTTGTGCTTCTCCATTTCGTCTACAAATTCTTGTGGCAACTCAGTTTCAAGCTTCCACTGTTTACCGGGGTATTTCTTCCTCATCTCGTTAATAATTAGATTTGGATTGCACTTCAGTCTCTGTGCTGCTGTTGCTATATTCATCAGTCAATCCTCTGTATTTGTTCGGATTTTGCGCTAAGTCTCGCTCTGTGTGTGAAAAGCCGTTTGCCCATACTGCCGCCCGCAGGCGTTGCAGAATTGGTATGTGGAGGTGAGTCAGTTTGGTTCTATAATTTAATCCCCCGGTATTGGGATTATAAAAGGACTCAAACTCATCTAAAAATAACGCCGCTAATTTAATGTAAAGTTGCAAGTGCCTTGAGCAGACGGGCGGATTCATCATTCGCGCTGCGTCCTCTCTTTTTATCTCCTGTACTACTGATATGGTACCCTCAACAAGCATCTCCGGAACAACTTGGAATTACTCTTCATATTAAAAAACCCACTTGAGAGTGAGTCAACTAAAAAAGCCTTATTTTACTGAAATTAATATATATACCAAAACGGTATTTTGTACCATTATTGCCCTGCTGGCACCAACAGCCTCCAATCCTCTGGCTTACTTACCCCTATACGAATAGGATCGCCGCACCAACCGTCAGCCACATTATAGTAGTCTGTAGTATATTCGCAAAGAGCGCCGTCTGGACGGATTAAACGATATCTGTAACCAGGAATGAAGTCATCGCGATCTAGCAATTCGCGCATCCGATAATATTCCTCACTTGGTGCACCAATCCTGTCAATATCCCATGATTTAAGATAATCGTAATTATTGAATTGGGCAGGTGTCGATTAACGAATTATTTGTCGTCGTTAACGAATTAATGTCGTCGTTTACAAATAACTCGTTAATCGACACCATTACACTGTTTTTCCTTAACTATTTGCCTGATTTGTGATGGTGTTTTTTGTAGAATACGGGCTAATTTAGTAACCTCATGGGGTTCGGGTTCGTCTCCTTGCTTGATGGCAAGAATTCTATCAAAAGGGATACCACTTTCTGAAATTTCTTCAATACTTAGCTTTGAAAGTAAAACGGAGAGTGTTTCTCCGTTGCTAGTTTTTTGTTGGATTCCAGAAATATCCACAAGCCATTCTTCTATCGCTCCTAACCGTGGTGGTGGAAGCTTTAGGCGTTGACAAGCTTCGAGTAAATCGATCCCTAAGTGAATCGCCCTACGCACTACAGATGCGATAGATTGATCTGGTTCAGTGGCAATTTCCTCTATTCTTTTCCTCAATCCGCCTAAGTCCACGCTTATACGGTCGCGTTTTTTATCCATACCAAAATATAATTTATTTCTCTAGTGTACCGAAATAAATCTTTTTCATTCAATTTGCACCCAAACGGTTCCAAAATGGTATGATATGCATACTAAGAAAATACAAGCAAAAGAGGAATCATGTTTTCGGTAAAATCGTTGCCAAAGCAGGGAGTAACACCAAGGGAGTTTTGTAGAGCTTGGTTTGGGCTAGCAAATCTCTCATCTGAAGAGATCTGGGAGTGTGAAACGGAAACAGGATATAGGGCAGGATGCGTCAAGACACTAGCAATAGTGACTGGCTTGAAGGAGCGTACAGTCAGAAAATGGGGCACCACTTTAGAATTTAAAAGAATGCCAGAATGCTACCGCCTTACTCTTGCTTATGCCTTAGCTTGCACAGCAAAATCAAGTGAGGCAAAGAAAGCAGCATGAAAACCCTCGAATTTAAGCAAAGTCTACGGGACAGAAGCTTCTGTCCCCGAGACTTCGCGCGAAGTCAAAGGCGTGAGAGTACTCTCTCGCAAAGTCTGCGGGAGGGAATCTTCACGGACGCGAGCTTTGCCCCAGAGCTTCGCGCTATCCCCGAACCACGCCCAATCCCTGGCACTCGTACAGTATAAATATCAAAATTCATTGATGATACCCAAGTATCTGATAAGACTCGATCTTGCCGAAATCTTTTTTTGTTTGTGTTATATTGATAGCTTGATTTTATATATCTACCACTTAGGCGAAAACTAGCAGACCTTCAAAAAACCTGCAAAAAATCAACTATTTTACTGTAAAACTAGTAAATGCAAAAAAACGCTCCCATTACTTGGCAGTTCTGGAACGTCATTTGCTTCATTAATCTAATCATTGATCAATCAAGATTAATCAATCAAGGAGTATTGTAGCATGGTTGCCGCTACATTTAACGCATTTGAAGAAAACTTTGGTGACGATCACAAGCGACAGTCTGGTGTGATTGCAATCGCGGATACATTGACAGGCTTAACAAACACGTTGATAGCAGAAAAGGGATTAGGCGAGAACACCTATATAGATGCTGCAGCTAGCCTTTTGACGGCGATGTCTCTAGATTTAGGGAGAAAATTTGAAGTCATCAAGCAATCCTTGAAACCGAAAGAGAAATTTCGAGATCTAGTAGAAAGTTTGGGGAAGACACTGCCTTTTGTAAATAAACTGATTCGAGCTACGAAAATAGCAGATAATTTCCCGGTACAAACCGCCTACATGCTAGGGATTGACATGTTAACACAGTTGGCGCAGTCAAAATATGCGGATTTGATTGATGATTTCGTAAATCATCTTCCTGCTAGTCAATTGGAAGCAAGCGATCGCATGAAGGAGTTTTCGCGGAGTCAACCCAAAAAGCCAAAGACACCGTGGAAGTACGTCGGCGCACATAAAACCTCAGATGGACTTGCTAGGGAGTATCAAGCGCCTCATGTATCCGAAACAACGGGCTTAGCGATTGAGCGAGAAAGCGAGCTGTCTAATCTTTCCCCACGGGTAATTTTGGAGAAAGCGGTTCAAGCCTTCGTAGAGCCACAGCACGAAGAAGACTTGCTTCACAAGGAGAATTTTCAACAGATAGAACTAAAGGCAAAGGAATTCGAGGCGGAAGCAAAGGAATTAAGGAATATTAAAGCTGAAAATATGCAGATGGAGGTAGAGGCGCAGCAAGTAAAAGAGATTGCCTGCAACTTGGTTGATCAAATCCCCTCGATCTTCTTTTTCAAGAGCTTGATTGCCTTTATAAAGCCTTCAGTGGAAGCAATACCACTCCCAAACAAAAAAACGATGGATGTACGAATCGGGGCGTTGCAGGTAGCAGCTGAAAAAACTTTTGAAATTGGAGAAATGGTGTCGCACGGTGGAGCGTTGTACATAATCGCTTCCGAGCCGGATGAGGATGGCGACATTCTTTGCCGATCAGCAAGTGGACAAACGAGACATCTGCAGCCAAGATTCATCAAAAAGTGCAACGTAAGCCAAATTTAGTTGACTTGCTTTCAAGAAGAGGTAGAGAATCCACACTCTGCTCAATGGGTTTCCGTACTCAAGTTGTATCGAGTTGTGACAATGGTACGGTTGTATATTACTTTCCAGAATACTATTTTTCAGAAGAACCATTTCTAGAACACGTATTCTGGAACCTATGTCAGCCACAACAACCACACCGTTGGTTTTGACAGTCCCTCGACCCTTAACTGAACACCCAGCTGCTGTGTACATTAGTTCACTTGCACCGGGGTCAGAAGAAACTATGAGGCAGTCCCTTAACTTCATTGCTGGTTTACTGACAAATGGGGAAGCAGATTATTTGACATTGGATTGGGCGGCACTACGCTACAAAAATACTGCAGCTATTCGTTCCGCTTTGGGAAAGAAGTATCAACCAGTTACAGCTAACAAAATGTTGTCCGCTTTAAGGCGGGTTTTAAAGGAAGCCTTGCGTCTAGATTTAATGTCTCCAGTTGATTATGCAAAAGCGGTTGATTTAGAAAGTTTTAAAGCACGTAGTACTTTAAGGGGACGGGCTTTAACTCAAAAGGAAATTGACTCATTAATGTCCGTTTGTTTTAGCGATCGCACTCTTACTGGATATAGGGATGCTGCGATAATCGCATTACTCCGCGCCACAGGCATTCGTAGGAGTGAACTCGTCAATCTAAATATGAAAGATTGTAACTTAGCATCTGGCGAAGTAAAAATTCAAAGAGGAAAAGGAGGAGTTGACAGGACTGTGTACCTACCGGATTCCGTTTCCACAATAATTAAGCAGTGGGTTGAAATTAGGAATAATGCACCCGGTTCTCTATTTTGTAAAATCAATAAATCTGGTCGTGTTATTCAAGGAAAACTTACACCTCAAGCAATTAGGGTTATCCTTCAAAAGAGGGGAGTTGAAGCTGGTATTGAACCATTTTCCCCACATGATCTCAGACGTACATTTGTATCAGATTTACTTGATGCTGGTCATGATCTCGTTACTGTACAGCAGTTAGCTGGTCATACAAATCCCACGCTGACCGCTCGGTATGACAGACGGGGCGAAGAAAGGAAGCGGCGTGCTGTGAAATCTTTAGAAGTTCCAACCAGGTAGCGCCCGAATAATCTTCAGTACAAGAAATACAATTTTTTTCTTGCACTCGTTAAAAAGTATCAATGGAAGAGATGGAATTTCTGTTCCAAGGCATATTCCCGGCGAGTCCCTTTATTGCGCTTGCTCACCAACCATTCTTCTAAGAGATTACGTTCGCCACCAATGGCAAAGGGGTTATCTGGCATTTTAATTATCGAAAATGTAGGTTTTCGATAGTTAGTTTAACATGAGATGACCACCTCGATGGGGGTTGTTGTGGGTTCGCACATAAGATGAAAAATCTGGCACATAAGATGATAATTTTTGCATATAAGATGAAAATTGTGTGTGTGTAACCCTTGTTTTGTCGTCGCTTTTGGGCGATCACCTTTTCGCCTTTAATTTCCCAAACCCTTACTCTATAAGAATTTAACCTCTTTTATCCCCTAAATGCAGAAATTTTCATCTTATATGCAATTTTGGTAGGAAATTTTCACTTTTTGCCCTATAACTTGTCATCTTATGTGCAAAAACTGTGCCTGAAAGTACTATTCCTACGTCCTAAAAATTTCATCTTATGTGCAAACCTATAGTTGTTGTGGAGGGATAATAAAGTTCAACAATAAATAATAAAGT
>JAQYWN010000035.1 GCA_029379265.1 Rhizonema sp. NSF051 | reverse complement strand
TTCGGCATTTAAAATCACCTCCTTTGTTTGCTAAAATATATTTAGTATAGCTAGTGTTTCTAAAAATGACAATAGGAAAGGGTAAAAAAAGAGTAAAAAATCAACCCGTATTATATGAAGAGTTGAAAAAGTGTAGAGGAATTTATTTGACGGATACTGCTTGGGATTTTGTCAGATTATCCGCAATAAAATTGGAAATGAGCGCGAGTGAATACGTTGAGCAATTGATTAGAGAACAGCAAGGCAGATAAATCTGCCCGTGTCGTCATTCCACAGCGATATAAATAACGTAGATTCTTCAATTCATTTAATTTCTTGAAGAATCTACTTCGCGGCTATCTGCCTCCCGCATTTCTTTCGGTATGTTGTTCACAGACTTCCAACAAGAACCACCAGCCGCAGTGTGTCTGGCTAATCTGCAATAAAAACTGAGATTTGTCGAGTCAAGGTAGGCTCAAAGGAAAAATGCCCATTACCTCACACCTCAACTCCAGTCAAACTAAGCTAGTAATATAAACCACATGACAAAAGCCTATGGAACCAAATTTTCTTCCTACTGAGGTCATTCTGACGCACCCGCGTCAAACCCTTGGAAGCGTGCAACTTGATTGGACACCACAACCTGGAAACTATCTCGACTTGGAAGGCAAAACTTACGCAGTTTTGGAACGCCGCCACCGCTATCAGTTAAAGGCAGGGCGCTACCGCTTGCATAAAATTGCTTTGTATGTGCAGTCTGCTATACGACCAAGCGAAAAAAGTTTTGTAGGAGGGCGCTGGATTATCGGAGATGCCAGTTGTGGCTACAATGCTCATTCAGAAATGATTCGTTGTGCAGTGAACCCAGATGGACCTTGCAAGACTTGCCGCTTCTATAAGAGTGCTGAGTGCTGAGTGCTGAGTATGATAGTACAAGACAAGACTTGTGGTGTAAACTTAAACGCAATATTCAGTCACGATTTACTCAGCACTCAGCACTTATAAGGGACTGAGAAACACCTCTCCGATTGTTAATCGTGTACCATTAACAAAATCCCATCCTGACTGAGGACGTTTGCCAGCTAACTGAACTTCAAGCAATAGCAAGAAGCCCTCCCCAGTTTGCACGATCGCTCCTTTTCCCTTGGCGATGCTTACCACCTCTCCAGGGTGACTCGATTTAGTTGACAAATCGGGCAGTGTATGAACTACTTCTTTTAATTCCGGTGGTAGTTCATGAATGTAAGCAGAACCGAGGGGAACAGTCGCAGTGATTTTCAGCGGTTGATTACGAAAGGTGGCACTACAATTGGGATAAAATCCTCTGATTTGATTGTGTAATTGCCAAGCACTCTTTGACCAATCCAACTCATAATTCTCTTTTTTAATCAAAGGCGCATAAGTTGCTTCAGAATTATCTTGAGGAATTGGCTTAATTTCCTGATGTTGCAACTTTAATAAAGTTTCCACTAATAAATCGGCACCAATGACTGCCAGTCTATCTGCTAAATCTTGAGCATTATCCACTAAACTTACGGGTGTCGTAGCCAACAGAAGCATTGCACCAGTGTCCATTCCTGCATCCATTAACATTGTTGTAATGCCAGTTTGGTTTTCCCCGTTATACAAACACCATTGGATGGGCGCGGCACCCCGATACGTAGGTAAAATCGAGCCATGCACATTAACGCAACCTAACTTAGGTATATCCAATATTTCTTGAGAGAGAATTTGCCCGTAAGCAACAACAACAAACACATCAGCGCCTATTTCTTTAAGCTGAGTTAAAGTTTCAGTATCTTTTTTTACCCTTTGGGGTTGCCATACAGGTATGTTGTGAGAAATGGCAACAGTTTTTACGGGTGTTGGTGTCAGTTGATTTCCACGTCCTCGGCGTTTATCTGGTTGGCTAACAACTGCCAATACTTCAAAATCTTTGTCGTCCAGTAATTTTTCTAGAGTCGGCACAGCAAACTGGGGAGTGCCAAAGAATACCACTTTCATCAGTTTTTAGTTTTGAGTCTTTAATTTTAAGTTTAGCTATCAGGGGATTTGGTTGTGGGCTTTATCAGGGATAGTGTAGAATGTTACTAGAATACATGCCGATGCGTGAATTTTGATTCCTTTTTTATTGTTCGTGTTATTATCCTGGGTAACCGTAACAAGCGCTGTTATGTTTCGGTTAAGTTGAATCAATTTTTCATTGACTCAGAAAAATTTTATGAGTCACAATGCTCGTTGCTTTCAACGTGGGCTAATGCTTTTGTAGCGATGGCTATATTCGCATGTGGTTTCTACAACTTTGTAGCGTATGCGTAAATATACTCATTCAACAATCTAAAAAAAATGCATACTTTTACAAATTTTTGGGAAATTTTTTCTTGAAAACTCTAAGTTTGCTGTTATACATGATAAAGCCTATTCTATCATTTTATAGACAATAATCCTCACACAACAACCGCCCCCAGAGAGTAAACAAATGCTTAAATATATTTCGCTGTCAGGATGGTGGCGCGTGCAACCGTTCCTAAACTATGTTGTTGTCGTGATCCTAATCGCACCCCTAGTAGTAGCATCAGGTAACTCTACTTCAGCTAACCAACTTTTGGTTGCTAATCTCGCTACCGAAAACCAGGATGCGATACCAACCGAAACTGCTCCTGTTGAAAATGTGCACTCGCTTGACGTTACTCAAATATCAAAAGCAGATCACAACGAACCTTTGACAAAAAAATTCGACTCTGATTCAATGCCTGTAGCTACTGCTAATACGCAAGTAGTATCGGTAAATGGAATAGAGTCTTCGCGCTTAGACGAGATTCTCTCAGAAGATGAGGATCTACCTGAAGCGGACTTATTGGCCAGAGTGGAACTTGCACCAACTATAGAGAATGACTCGGTGGCTGAAAAGATTGATGCCAGTCAACTCAATTTAGTACAAAAATTAAGAGCAGCTAAAATTCCAACTGAAACAAGAGAAAATATTTCTGTCTCAAAGTCGGTGTATATTGCTAAAGCTTTGAGAGCAGCTAAAATTAACCCAACGCCATCGGCATCCCAATCACAATCAACGGCAGTACCTGTGGTTGAACAACAGGACGGCGAACAAGCTTCCCAACAAGATCCAATCGGAAGCCCTCATCATATTCCCTGGCAATGGATACAGGCTACTCAAGAGGCTATAGGTTCTAAAGGTGGTTCTGGAGTGCGTTACTACCGCAGTGTACCTGTCGTTTCTCCTGATGGCAGGTATGCTATGTACAGTCGCGTGCAACTAGAAGTTAGGCCGGAAATGTATAATAGCCGCGTCAGCAGCGTTCTATTTATAGAAGATCGACAAACCCGGCAGTTACAGGTAATAACTTCAACATCTTCTGTAAGCGATCCTTTATTAAAAGTCAACGTATCTTCACCTTCTCCGGATGCACAAGGAAGCATTGGTGTCTTAGTTCCTGTGAGTTGGTCGGAAAAGGGCGAACGCTTTTTAGCACGCAAGTTTGAAGGGTTAATGAACTCTTCCGATGCGACAGATCGCGCTGTGATTTGGGATCGGCAAAACAATAATACTAATACTGTTTCTCCAAATGAGGGAGAAAACGATGGTGAAAAGATTGCCATCTTGTTAGGTTGGAGTAAAACTCAACCCAATTCTGTGCTGTTTCGGACTGGCGAAGTAGGCAGTGAAGAAAAATGGCCATTAATGGTAGTTACTGATGATGGCAAGACTGTCGCAGCAAACGCTGTCGATCAACCAATTACCTTTGGTGAAAAAGCTAAAGAAGTTTGGGAGAATCCACCCGTCGCTTATCGGTAAGTCGTTAACTAGCAGTTAGCAGGCGCGGAGTAGGGGCAGGTTTTAGCGATTAATTTTGGATCTAGTAAGTTATCTGGTTAAACCTGCCCCGACTACGAAAAAACCAAACCCCCGACTTCTTTAAGAAATCGGGGGTTTTGCTCCTAAAAGGAATGCTATATGTACTTTTTTGCTCGTTATACTGTTCCGGTAAAAAGGTAATCATCATTGTTAGCAAATTGGGAGCAAATTGGGCAAACTAAATGAGAACACAAGTACGGGATGGTATAAAACACTATAGTTACTTCCCCGGCCCTTATTCCCCATTGCCCTCCTTGTATGTCAGACCCCAACATTGGTCGCTCACTTGTCAAACGTTACCAGCTTCAGGAGTTAATCGGTACTGGAGCAATGGGTCGAGTTTATCGTGCTAATGACACTTTGTTGGGAGGCGTACCTGTTGCTATTAAGTTTCTCTCTCTATCACTTCAAAATCAAAAGATAGGGGTACAGCAACGCTTTGAGCAGGAAGCAAAAACCTGTGCTTTACTTGGGCAAAGAAGTATCCATATTGTTCGAGTCATGGACTATGGTGTAGACGAGAATGACATCCCGTTTTATGTCATGGAATATCTTGAAGGAACAAGCTTGAGTAACATCATCCGCAAACAACATTTGTCTGTTGCTAGATTCCTGAGTATGGCTCGTCAAATCTGTCTGGGGTTACAGTGTGCTCATGATGGCATCCTAGTTGGTGACAAAATTTACTCAATCATCCACCGTGACATTAAGCCCAGCAATATGATAGCGATTGTTGACCCCAGTTTCGGGGAGTTAGTCAAAATTCTAGATTTTGGCATCGCTAAATTGTTGGAGTTAGATGAAAACAGTACTCACTACTATTTAGGTACTTTGGCTTATTCTTCTCCTGAACAGATGGAGGGCAAAGAACTAGACAATCGTTCCGATATTTATAGTTTAGGCGTATTGATGTTTGAGATGCTTACGGGGAAAATGCCTCTGGTTGTCACAACTCACTCTTTTGGAGCGTGGTATAAAGTACATCATTATCAAACACCGCGTTCCTTTGCTGAGGTTGATTCCGCACTCAAAACTCCCAAGGAAGTGGAAGATTTGGTGATGAGTTGTCTGGCAAAGTCACCAAGCGATCGACCTCAGAGTGTTGGTGAAATCCTCAAGGTTTTAGCATCTTTAGAGCAGCGTTACACTACACAAAACACTCATGTCGCTCTAAGCATCAAGAATGCTCAAGCTGAGTTCGGGCAGAAGACAAAAGTCGATTTACTCGCACCTGTGTCCAACGATGAAATTGCACGAGCTTTTTCCTGGCCTCAAAATAAACCGATCGCCAATATTGTTTTTCCCCAAGCCATCCGTGTTCATGGAGAACTCTCTGCCGCCTTATGGGTGATGTTACCGCAAGAGGAAATTGAAAAGCGTTTAATCTGTACTCGCTACAATCAATTCCTTTTTATTATGAGTCCCCATCCGATGTTACTGTGGATTACCCTAATCTACAATCGTCAACATGGTGCTAAATGGTTGCCTTACTACCTCGACCTCAAAACAAGTATCGGTCAAGAAATCGCCCGCTTGCTCGGACAAACTGGCTATTACCGCGTGCTGTTCTTTGCACAGGAAGATCCAAGTCGCTGTACTCACATCCAACTTTCAAGTATTGCCTTTGCCCAACGCCAACAACTACAACAGTGGGTCATTATGAGTAATACATTGGTATCCACTGCCGATCCTCAAGTTACTAAAAATTCACTTAAAGTTGAATACGAAAAGATCAAGCTCCAAATTCTTGCGAAGCTACAATCCATTGACACGGAAACTTCATTCGATCTTTCCCACTGAGGCAAAGTCGTACAGCCGACTTTATATTAAATATTGTAAAGATCGTGTTCTGGAAGCCAAAAATCCAGGTATAAGAAATATAAATAGATTAAATAAGGTAGCAAGACTGCTATTGAGTGAAAGCTAAACCAATATTTATCCCCAGCAATGGTGATGTTAAGGCAGCAATGTCTTAATAAATTTTGTTGCTTTCGTCCGGAGATTATCAATTAGAGAACATTGCGTTTTCTAAAAAAATAAGTATGACATTGTTTTTTCCGCCAACAGTGAGCGAACAAGTCAAATTTGACGAAATCAGTATAATATTATGGTTTTGACTTGAAAAGCAGCATAAGTTATAAATATACTTGGGTATGCACCCAGATATTTCGACAACACAAGAGTTCATTTTCTCATGTTTCGTTTCTCTATCAAAGTTGACGCCCCGACATCCCCGGCTTTTTTCCTCCTTGGAACCGAGCGAGAGAAGGAGGTCGCCCCCAGCGACGCTTAAACTCTATGCCCACATCGAACCTGAATCTAAGCCCCACTGATGCTTGAGAAGCTCTTTGTAAGTTGCTTCACGCACAACCATTTGCTCATAAAGCTTGACTAAAAAGTCTTTAGCTTGTTCAGGACTCATACTCTGCACTTGAGTGGAAAATGAACGGATGCTGAATTGCTGCTCTAGGGTTAGTTCAATTGGTTGGTCCATAGTTAACTCCGGAAAATAAGGATTCAATACGATTTAACTCACAGAACTCCTAAAAGGGTAGTTACTGAACTTTTCTGTGTCCCACATTAGTACCTCTGTATTACGAAAGATAACAATTGTTAGACCAGTTGCCCATATCCTTATAGGTATTTTTCGACAAAGCAGATAGCTTACTTGTCAGCCATCTGATATATACCCCGCATCGACCGAGATGAATTTCGGAAAAAATGAGGGTTAAATTAGGCGACGAGGAAGAAAAAAGTTCCTCCTGTCCCCCTGTTTCCTTTTACTTTCCCACAAAGTTGTGGGAGTATCAGGGAGTATTCATAGATTATATTACCCCTACATGATTATGTGCAAGAAGTCAAGCACATAATTATGAAGTTTAGCTTCCTTGTAGTTATAACTTTGGATGCTAAAAATATTTGTATCAAGTTGTGATCAATAAAAAAGCTCAGGCTGAACAAATTGCTGAGTAGATATACTGGAATTGGTTCGTTTCGGGATGGGGAATGAGGAATGAAAATTTTGATTCCCCGATTCCCCACTTCAAAACGAACCATTCATTCAAGTGCAATAATAACGACAGTAATGTTGTCGTGGCCACCTTCCTCTTTCGCCGCCTCAATAAGCGAAATAGCTGCTTTATCGATAGGAGGGTATTCTTGGAGGTAGGAAGCAATCTTTTTATCGGCAAGTTCTTCTGTCAAACCGTCACTACAGAGCAGCAAGCGATCGCCAAGTTTGATGTCTAATGGTTGTACGTCTATCTGATGCAAATCTTCACGTCCCAAACAGCGTGATAACACATGGCGAAAGGGATGCGTTCTTGCTTCATCCGATGTAATGTCACCCATTTTGATCGCCCGTGCTACCCAGGTATGGTCTTCTGTTAACTGCTCTAAATGCGACTCCCGCAAGCGGTACAAGCGAGAATCCCCAACATGAGCGCACCAAGGCGGTTCTCCAGAGCCAAAAACCACCACAACTACCGTTGTTCCCATATCAGAACGTTCAGGGTGATTTGCCTGATCGAGCAAAATAGCTTTATTTGCCTCCCATAAGGCTTCTTCCAACAAAATTTCTGGAGATTTAGAGGAATCCCAATTTGTATTCAAGTACTCCTGAATTTTCTGAGTCGCGATTTGACTTGCTTGCTCGCCGCCTGCATGCCCCCCCATACCATCAGCAACTATGAAAAATCGCCCCTTTAAGTCGATATAGAAATTATCTTGGTTATTAGAACGAATAAGTCCCGGATCGCTTTTTCCGATAAAGTTAAGTTTCATATAGTTTCTACAACAATTTAAGACATACGGTCATAGCGGTCGAGGCGTAGAAGCAGTCGAAACAGTAGCCATGATAGAGCTACCGCGATTAAACCAGCTGATACAGCCAACCACACATAATGACTCACCAATAAAATCGTAGCGGAAAGTGTGAAACCACTGATTATAACTGCGTAAGTAATTCCTATCTGAATATTACTCTGCCGCCGTAGCAGACGCTCTGTTTCTATAGACCGAACCCGCACGCGTAGATCTCCCCGCTCTAGTTTTTCTAGTGTATCTTCTACCCTACGTGGTAGTCCAAATGCGGTACTACTTACCTGAACTGCTTGACGACTCAATTCATTCAGAAAGCTATTGCCATCATTACCATTCATACTGGTCATAAGCTGCATTGCATACGGTTGAGCAACTTCCATAAAGTTAAATTCTGGATCTAACCCCTTGCCTACTCCCTCCAACGTCGAAAAAGCTCGCATGACGAAAGTGAAAGTAGCTGGAAATCTAAATGGCTGATTATAAGCGATTTCGTAAAGATCGTCACTAATGGCAGCGATCGACTGGTTCTCAAAAGACTTATCCATGAAATTATCCAGCATATACTGGACAGAACGCCGCACTGGTCCCATATCTTCTACAGGTGCGATCGCTCCTAAATCTATCAGAGACTGAACAACGCGATCGCCATCTTTGGAAGCAACGCCAAACATTGTTTCCATGAGTTGTTCACGAACATTAGAATTAATCCGCCCCATCATGCCGAAATCGTAAAATATCAAAGCACCTTCTGGGCTGACAGCAATATTACCAGGGTGGGGGTCAGCGTGGAAAAAGCCATTATCAAGCAGTTGATGCAGGTAGGCTTGTGCGCCTTGACGGGCAAGGACTTTCCGATCCAAACCTGCTGCTTCTATAGCTTCGTATTGACTAATTTTAATGCCGGGTAAATATTCCAGTGTGACAACTCGTGACGAAGTGTAACGCCAGTAAACACGCGGTACTTTTACCCAATCATA
The DNA here is from genome assembly GCA_029379265.1 of Rhizonema sp. NSF051. GTDB lineage: Bacteria > Cyanobacteriota > Cyanobacteriia > Cyanobacteriales > Nostocaceae > Rhizonema. The sequence goes on along the minus strand of JAQYWN010000035.1, from coordinate 11,198 downwards.
AACGCGAAAGTTACGGCGGAAAGTATCAGCATTGCGACCTTCGCTGAGATAGTCAATTTCTTCCCAAAGAATACGACAGCACTCTTCATAGACTCCTATCCAATCTCGCCCGCGTCCCCATTTCGGATGGTTTTGAAAGTAGCGAGTAATACCCTTAAGAATTTGAAGATCGATTTCAAAAAGCTTCTTTAAGCCGGGGCGTTGCACCTTGACAACAACTGCTTCAAGAGAATGCAACACAGCTTTGTGTACTTGCCCCAAACTGGCAGCAGCGAGGGGAATTGGTTCAAAACTCTCAAAGAGTTCGGGGATTTTCTTGCCTAGCTCTTGCTCAATAATTGTTTCTACTTGTTCGTAACTAAATGCGGGTACTTTGTCTTGGAGTTTTGCCAGTTCTTCCACATATTCACTGGGGAATAAATCAGCACGGGTAGAGAACAATTGTCCAACTTTAATAAAAGTTGGTCCCAATTCCAGGAGAGTATTCCGAATCCAAACAGCAGCTGATTTACGTCTTGCAGCCTTTTTAGCTTCAGTAGCTCCACCAGGGTAACTCCAAGATTTGTTGTAAAGCCAAAGCCGGAACAACAAAGCCCAGACAAAAAACCAAATGTCCAAAAACCGCCGTCTGCGAGAGTATTTTTCGCGGTTCCAACGGTATGCCTTATCTGTATAACTCTTTTCCATATCCCTTGAGTACCGCTGGTTATCACCGAGTCAGCAGAATGTAAAGACACTCTTGATTCCTAAAGTGTATGCATTGCTAATTGCGCTTCAGCTAACAGAATTACTGCGATAACGTTGCAATTCTGTACGCAATAAGGCAATTTCTGCGCGCAATTCATCAATAACTGCTTGGGTATCGCCTGAACCTGCTTGCCCGTATCCTGTCGTCGTGCCAGAACTACCCGCAGCTTCGGCTGCTCGATTTGCTCGTTGTGTCACTTCTTCTGTAAAAGATCGCATCTGCTCTCTAGCTTCAGCATCCCATTTACCAAGTTCGCTGAGAGCATCCGTCAAAGCGTACTCCAACTTCTCAGTGACAACTTCACCTAGCGCCCTGCCCACGAAAAATGCTTGCAAAAGAGGGTTACTCATAAATTTTTGTTACGTTTATCCGCAAGAAGATTATAACTTGCCTGTCTACCTTACGGCTTCTGCTTCAATACGTGATTATTAAGTTAAAGCCAAGATCCGCATTCCTCAGATATAAAGTCAAGCAAATAAACATTTAAATAAGTACAGCTTTGCATTAATACGAGCGCGAATTTCTCCATCATCTGTGCCACTGTGTATGACCGGCAGAGTTTTTGTGACGGGCAATAAAATCAGCGATACGCTGCTGTAACGTCTTGAGGTCAGGGTTTGGGGAATACAAGGATGAGAGGCGATCGCGTCTCGGAACGCAGTATCGTGTTATGAGGGTTGTATTTCCCGAGTCCCGTCCGTGCATTTTCGCGCAGTTTACCCGGTTTTCTGGTCGCCTGCTACTCACTACCCGAATAGAAAATTCCTGGTTCCTTTTGGGCATACTAAGCACAAGTTCCTTGCTGAGATATTATCAAAACCGGAATTGTGCTTTCATAAAAATTTGAACAGATCAGGAAGATAAAATGATTATTCGAGCTTACTGGCCACAATGTGATGAATATGATAGGACTGAACCCATTGATTCATTTTGGGTTGAAGCAACCTATGAAGAAGCGAAAAAAGCAATTTTCCCTTTCCTTACACCTGAAGCAGTCGAGTGTTCTAAAACTCATGCAATTGATGCATCTGGTATTGATAATCCGCCACACCCCTACTGTTTTCTCGTAGCTCAAGATTTAAGCACTATTGAGCCATTCCATGTTCACTATCCATTTCATCATATGTGGAATGGTTACTCACCATTTAAGGAATTTGCCGAGTGTCACATTAGTACACTGGAAGAATTAAAAACTTTTACGCCTTTGAGTAAATCTATCAGGTTTTATCACTTACACAAGCCCTATGGCTTTTTCTCAAACTTTGCTCCGTATGCAATCTATATAAAGGGTAAAATCTGGTCTACCTCAGAACATTATTTCCAATCTCAAAAGTTTACTAATACTCATTATGAAGAAGAAATTCGTCAGGCTCAAACACCGCGAGAAGCCGCACAGATGGGACGTGATCCCAGTAAACCTCTACGTGCTGATTGGAGAATAGTTAAAAATGATGTCATGCGTGAGGCACTATATGCCAAGTTCACTCAGCATCCTGATTTGAACGGTAAGTTAATAGCGACAGGTAATACAGAGATTATTGAACATACAACTAATGATAGTTACTGGGGAGATGGTGGGGATGGTAGCGGCAAAAATATGTTGGGTAAGTTATTAATGGAAACTCGTGAACGCATCCGATTGGGAGTTATGCAATAATACTGTTGCTCAGACATGACCCTCTTTACGACTACCAACAAACTCATTCCGAAAAAGTGCATAAGTTGATTTCACGTGCATCTATAAAAATACGGAAGTAAATAAGATAGGCATTACACAAAATCGAACTTGTGTCAATACTTAATTTTTGAGAATTTGTCTTCAGAGATAAATTTGTTCAAAGTCCAAGTAAAAGTTAAACAAGGAGAATCATCATGAATTTATTGAAGATGTTCATAAATCCTGCAAAGATTTTGGCATTTGCCCTGTCATTTATTGTATTCTGTTTTACCACAGAGGCGATCGCAGCGCCAATTACCTTTGCTACTTTAATTATCACGGAAAAAGCTCCAATTACTGGAGGTAATTTCAGTATCAACACAACAACTACCCCTTTACCAGCTACAACAGTTATTCGCTCTGCTAAACTTTCTTTCTTCTGCTGGTGAAACTGGAACAATCAATAAGATTAAAATTACTGGACCAAATGGACTTGAATTTAGTTGTCAAAATATTAAGGTGAAGGACGGCGTTGATTTAATTAAAGCCTGTGGTGGTCCTGCTGTTTTAGAAGCAGGAGGAGCGATTACTTATATAGCTGAAGGAAGTAGTTTTACACCAAAACTTAACACCAACCTAACAGTTGTTTTATCGGATGATTTTTAGACACCATTTCAAACCGGAATTACAGCCACAAGTCTGGTAAATAAATTGATCTAACTTTTATTCCAAGTACAAATTATAGATCCCAAAACCATATTGAGCCGAGATATGTGTTTTTTTCTGCAAGATGGTCGGGAATATAGCCTAACAATTGCCCGGTCACAACGACTGGGTTTTTAGTAAGATACGATGTCTGCGGCCAGCTTAGCCATCCCTAAGAGGTTGTTTGAAAAGGGTTGACTTGAGCCTCAGGTATAACTCAGGGGAGGGACCTCAAATCCCAAAACTCTGATTCTCAAGGTAGTAGTTTCTCAGTAGCCAGGGTAGTGAAACACACGTTTAAGGACTTTTCAAACATCCTCTCATGGCAAAATTCTCGTTAAAACAGGAGTATTTAGGGTGCGATCGCCAAAAATAACGAATTTCTCTCCCCAATGCTCCAAGACTAAGGGCGAAGACAGCGCAACTACGAACCTATCTTTTATTTATCACTATCGAAAGCAATTGCACTTTACAATTGAAAAGAGCTGTTGTACCGCAAACGCTGCAATCGTCCTTAGGTGCAATACCGTTTGGTTAAGGGTTCTTCGTCTGTGGTAGCGACTTTCCAAGTAACGTCTCTATTGCAGGCACGTCTACTTTTATCCAGAAAGTGTACCTGTTGTAGATAATTGTACGGAGGAAGCTGTGGTCGCGAATCATTTAGGATTGCTGTAAATTGCCCAAGGATAACGATGTTTACCAGAATTGATGAGATACTTCCCAAAGTATTTAAGATCTCCGTGTCTACAAACAAGCAATTTGTCTTTAGTCAGTTTCTCATCTTAGATGAGTGCCCCATGCTCATTCACACGGGACACTCGAAATGGTTCAATGCTATTTATGAGCTAGTGTCATCAGTATGCAATCCAACTGAAATCCGTTACATAGCCTTTTGTCACCTTGAAGCTGATGAATGTGGAGCATTAAATCAATGGCTGGAAGTGGCAAGAGAAGCTGTCCCTCTTGTTAGTCCGCTAAATCGAGCGAATATTGACGATATTGCGATCCGAAAAGTCCACGTTCTGAAGAATAACGAAAGCATTTCCTTAGGAGCGAAGAACATTACCCTAATCGAGACGCCTCACTTCCCACATGGTTGGGAAGGATGTCTATTCTACGAACCACAAGATTGTGTGCTCTTCTGCTCCGACTTGGGATCTCACAAAGGTCATTTTGATACACCACTCACCAATGAGGATTTAACAGACTCAGTCATCAAGTTTCAGCGTCAGCTAGGATTTATGGTAGAGGGAAAGACATTCACTCGCGGAATCGAAGCGATTAAGAAGTTTCCCATTAAGTACCTTGCGACAATGCACGGTTCAGTTATCTACGGAGACAGCATTTTGAAAATGCTCCACGAACTCCAAGTAAATTTTGGAATTCCAGAAACTGCCTGAGCCAATCACATTTTAGGCCCTGTTATCTCAAAAACCTTTCGCTATTCTTCTTGGTTCGTCTCTTTAAATTCTTGGATCATATTTAACAGTTGTGCCGATGCTTGCGGGTCACTGTTAAATTTTTCTGGTAATGTTGAAAGTACGGCTACTAAAACGTGGTATGCCTGATTCTCAGTTATTTCTGGATCTTGGGATTGTATATATTTAGCGAAGTTTATGACTTCGCGCATGACGCTTTCCAACAAGGCATTCATTTCATTAGAAACGTATGTCGTTCCTGTCGCAGTACTGACGTACGCGCTGTCATCTTCATTAAGTTGGATAAACGTGTTTGATTGTTCACTCATCTTTGAGTTCCGCCTACTTAAAATCAATTCGTTCAGGTTTTTCTGTAGTTGCACTCTCTTTCACTGTAACCATGATGACTTTCTTGGTAGTGGATTTGTCAAAATTTGTACTTAAACTTATTAAATCTTTACATATAATAGAAACCAAATTTTAAAACACCCCAATGCCAGTCGCCTGGGCGCGGGAAACCCGCCAAGAGCACTGCCTTGCCTTTCTATTCAGTGCGCTCAAGCACGATGTGCAACGTCTTCCCAAGATCCAGTGCGTTGGAGGAAAGGTGAGTAATCGGGGGCAGAGTAACGCAGTGGCAAGCTACCTTCAACTCGATATCCCTCAGAAATCTGAAAGCGGATTAGCCGTTCGGCACCAACGAAGGCACGTACTTCATCTCCTTCCCAAATCACATCGGCTCTACCTGTCAAGTAAAGTAGATTGCCTTTTACGAAGTCAATGAAAAGTAAACCAGCACGGGGATTGAGTAGCAGATTACCAATAGTATTGAACATAAAGTTGCCGAGGAAATCGGGAAAGGTGAGGGTGCGATCGTCATCAACACGCACAAAACCAGGCTTGCCGCCACGATGTGAGACATCAACTCCTTCCTCTGCTTTAGCCTCATCCCCACGAAATGCAGTCGCAATAAAAAAGGTGTCTGAGGCAGAGATGATAGAGCGTTCCGGCTCTTGAAAACTCAAGGTTCGATACACTGGCTTAGGCGTAGCAAGATTTTCTACACCGTCAGTCAGTTCAAACATCCGTGCTTGGATGTATTGGGGACAGTTACCGAAGCTTTGGTTAACTTGAACAGCAAAGCCATCTGGATTGTTTGCCGTAACTGTTCCATTCAAGCGATTGCGGCGACGCGTGTGTAGTTCAATGCCCAGCAAGCCAATGTCTATTCCATCCGCTAGTGTCTCCGATAGCGGATCGCCAAACAACGGTTTGGAAGCTACATGTAAGGTGCGATCGTCGGGTGTGGAGAGAAAGCCGGGATTCCCAACCAAAAGTGAAGCCCACGGGCAACCCCGTGCATCAACTGTTCCGGCTACCAGGAAAGGAAGTTGAGTGTAAAACTGCCGATGTTGCTCAATGAGATAATCGCGGATAAAGCGTCTTCCCTGCTGATCTATTTTTTTCTGGACACCTAATCTTTCCTGAATCGTAATTTCACCCACGTGGAAAGGTGATTCTGCTCGTGACCATCCTGAGTCTGTCATAGTTTTAATAAGGATTGGGGGGAGCGAAGTACTTGGGCTTCCTTGTCCCCCTTGTTCTCTATATTGTAGTAGTTACAGGTCCTTCAATTCCAGGCATTCCGACAAAGCCGGGAAGCTTTTTGATGCGCTCGATCCAGGCAAGAATATTGGGGTAGTTGTCTAACGAGATTTTGCCATCAGGTGCTAGAGCTATGTACGGAAAAGCCGCAATATCTGCGATTGTGGGACGGTTTAATTCCAGCCATTCTCGATTAGCCAAATGCTGATCAACTTGAGTGAGAATAAACTCTGATTTTTGGTTTATCCAATCCAGGTCGAGAATGGTTGCACCAAACTTGTGATATCGACGGGCGAATTCCGGCCCTTGGCGGATTTCACCAGCCGAGGTGGATAGCCAACGCACCACGCGGCTCATTGGTTCTGCATCAACTGGAAACCAGGTGTCACCTCCATAGCGACGAGCTAGGTACACCAAAATTGCTTGAGCGTCTGGAAGCACCATCGTATCATCTACCAACACGGGAATTTGACCAAAGGGATTTATTGCCAGGAATTCAGGAGATTTATTTTCGCCCTTACGAGGATTGATATCTACCCATTCGTAATCTATTCCCAAGAAAGAGAGCAACAGTTTTGCTTTGTAGCTGTTGCCAGATATTTCCGTACCGTAAAGTTTAATCATCTTCAAATTCTCCAAGAGTTTAGTAATATCGGCGATCGCTCTCCAAGATCGCAATGTCGTTGATTGAAGCATCTCGTCGCCGCATCAATCCGGAGTCGTCGAAATCCCAATGTTCGTTACCGTGGCTTCTATACCACTGCCCAGCTACGTCATGCCATTCATATTCAAAGCGCACGGAAATGCGGTTATCGGTGAAACACCACAGTTCCTTCATCAGGCGGTAGTCGAGTTCTTTAGCCCACTTGCGGCTTAAGAAAGCCTCAAGCTCGCGCCCCTCGAAAAATTCGTCGCGGTTGCGCCACTGCGAGTCCTCAGTATAGGCAAGCGCGACACGTTTTGGATCACGTGTGTTCCAGGCATTTTCGGCAGCTTTTACCTTGGCGAGGGCAGTCTCACGGGTGAAGGGTGGGCGGATGGAAGTCGGACTAGGGGGAATCGCGGTCATAAGAGTCTCCTTGCTGTATCTGTTTGCTTTGCTTGACTACGGATAAAAAGGAGTAATCTGAGGAAGGCTTTTGGCGATGACTAGATTAAAACAAACTAGTGTTTTCAGTATTTTTGCAATATCTGCCGATTTTTTAGTAGTATTGTACTATACTGTAGTCAAAATAAATTTATATGCGCTTCTTTATTTTTAGCATGGGATTGGTCATGTCTTTGAGTTTGAACGTACCAGTTCTGTCTCAACCACCCTTACAAGTAGTACAATCACCCCGTATTGCTCAGTCAAACTCGAGACAATTAAGAATGAATCGCAGATTGTCAACGACTCCGGTCTAAAGACACGGAGCATCTAGCGAGGCTAGTTGTTTACGACTTTAGATATAGTTGACCAGCTTGAGTACCTTGAGTACTACGTTATTGGTAAGTGTTAAAATTCCTACTTCAGGATGCGTGCCAGTTCTGAACTCTAGAACCAAGTAGTTAAAAAGATTAGAGAGTTAAATCCGTGCTATTTGGAAAGTACCGACCAATAACATTAGCGAGGCAAACATTACCCGAAAGGAGGCTCTTATGAGCAAAGTATTAGTAATCGACACCGAAAAAAGACCCCACAACCCAATCCATCCAGCCCAAGCGCGGCAACTATTGAAGAACAAAAAAGCCGCAATCTACCGCAAATTTCCCTTCACAATTATCCTCTTTTATTCACGTCCAGATGCTGTTGTGGCACCGTTAAGAATCAAGATTGACCCTGGTTCAAGAACAACTGGTATTGCTATTGTTAATGATGCCAGTGGAGAAGTTGTATGGGCGGCAGAACTACAACACAGGGGTTTTGCAATTAGAGATTCCCTAACATCACGGCGTCAATTACGCAGTTCGAGAAGAAACCGCAAAACCCGTTACCGACAACCGCCAAAACACGAATGGTTTAGAAAGGGAAACAAACAACCTTGTCCATCTCAACGTAGAGATGGGTGGCTAGCTCCAAGCCTGATGAGTCGAGTGTACAACATAGAGACGTGGGTGAAGCGTTTGTGTAAGTTTGCCCCTATTACTGCCATATCTCAAGAATTGGTGAGGTTTGACACCCAATTAATGCAGAACCCTCAAATCCAGGGAAAAGAGTACCAACAAGGAACTCTTGCTGGATACGAGACTCGCGAGTATTTATTGGAAAAATGGGGCAGGCAGTGTGCTTACTGTGGAGATAAAGACATTCCTTTGCAAATTGAACACATTCATCCAAGAGCTAAAGGAGGTTCTAATACAATACTGCTCGGTTAAGCCCTTTTTAATTATGATAGACAACGATATTTCAAGGGTTTCAGCCTACTTTATTTCCTTAACCGAGCAGTATTGGGTTCTAATAGGATTTCCAATCTTACCTTAAGTTGTGAGAACTGCAACATTAAAAAAGGGACTATGGATATTAAAGAGTTTCTCAACTCAGATCTTGAAAGGTTGAAGAAGATTTCTGATCAAGCTAAGAAACCATTGGCTGATACGGCGGCTGTTAATGCTACTAGATTTAAACTTCTAGAAACACTGAAAGCTGCAGGACTCCCAGTAGAAACTGGTTCTGGTGGATTAACCAAGTTCAATCGAACTACCCAAAACTTGGAAAAAAACCATTGGATCGATGCTGCTTGTGTTGGTTCTTCAACACCTACTCTTACTTTAAATAAAGTCAGACCATTATTAATTAATGCCACTGGGCACGGTCAACGTCAAATGGCAGGAACTGACAAGTATGGTTTTCCCATTCGCCATCGGTCTAGAAAGAAGTTTCATTTTGGCTTTCAAACTGGTGACATTGTTAAAGCCAGCGTTGAAAAGGGAAAGCATATAGGCAATTATATTGGTAGAATTGCAACAAGAGCTAATGGATCATTTAACTTAAATGATCACAAAAAAAAGTTTGACGTTAGTTATAAATACTGTCAACCAATACATCGAAATGATGGTTATAACTACCAATAGTACACGGCGGTTAAAACCGCCGCGTCGAGCTTCCTCCACGCTTTAAAAAGACGTGGATCCCGCTCTCTCAATATTTTTTTAGGTGGAATCAGCAAAATATTTACAACTACCGTTATACATTTAGCAACAGTTGCTTCTGTACAAGCGAAGCTAGAGGACCGGTTATCATTGAAGTACGTAACGGTTCAACGACTTCCATCACCAATGCAGCTACTAATCAGCCAGTCAATCCAGAACTATTCCAAAAATACAGTACAATTCCCAAGCTTTTTAATTTGATCCAGAATGCACAATCTCGTAAAGCATCTAGCCTGACTGTAAAGTATGAACCTACACTTGGATATCCAACGCAAATTAACATTGACTACAATAGTCAGATAGCTGATGAAGAAGTCTATTTGACTATTGAGAATTTACAGGAGATTCAATAAGTAGGGGCGAACAACCGTTCGCCCCTACCAAGGGCCTCAACGAACGGCTTTAAGGGTGTTGTAAAGTAACTTGTATCGCTGGAAACCAGCTTCGTACACAGCATTTGCTTGCGGTTGTATCACATTGCCATCCAAAGGGAGCATATTGAGAGCAGCTTCTAAGTTGGGATAGGCACCAACTCCCACCATCGCCAGAATAGCGGCTCCGTAAGCAGCTCCAATTTCTGTGGCAGTAATGAGTTCTGTTTGCAAAACATTTGCTAAAATTTGTAACCAGATGTGAGAGCGTGCGCCGCCACCCGTTGCTAAGAGTTGATGAACCGGAGCGATCGCACCGATGACTTCCAACGTTTCCCGCAAGCTGAATGCAACTCCTTCTAAAATAGCACGAGTTATATCTGCTGGCGTATGAGCCAATGACAGATTAACTAAAGCACCCCGAGTATCTGGATCGAGGTAGGGACTGCGCTCTCCTGATAAATGGGGCAGAAATAAAACACCACGGGCACCAGGCTGTGATTGCTCTGCCATATCTATCAGATCTGTGTATGATGTCTGCGGTGCAAAGGTGTCTCGATACCAACGCAGAGAACCACCTGCCGCCAGCGTCACTCCTAGCAGATGATAGCCACCATCCACATGGCAGAACAAATGTACTCGACCTTCTGGATCGGGAATTGGGCGATCGCACGGTACAAAGATAACTCCTGATGTGCCAATACTCAAACTACCCTGATTGAGGTTGGTTCTGGAGATACCCAAAGCGATCGCTGCTGCCGCATTGTCACCTCCGCCTGCCACCACAGGTAATCCCACAGGTAATCCCACACGAGCAGCGATTTCTGATTTTAGGCGTCCAGCGATCGCGGTAGATTTAATAACTGGGGGGAACAACGCTGGGTTAATATTGAGAGCATGGAGAATCTCTGTATCCCATTGCTGAAGAGCCAAGTTCAGACACCCGACACCAGATGCATCAGATGGTTCCGTTACAGACTCGCCAGTTAACACATATCCCAGGTAATCTTTTGGCAAAAGAATCTGCCACAGCCGAGCATAAGCTTGTGGTTCTTCAGTTCTCAACCATAAAAGCTTCGGCAGTTGAAAACCCGTAATTGCTGGATTTCCCGTGCGCTGGATCAACTCCTGACGAGGAATAGTGGCTTCAATCTCAGCAACAGCTTTACCCGTGCGTTGATCATTCCACAAAATTGCCGCTCTCATCGCTTTGCCCTCTGCGTCGAGAGGAACCATGCCATGCATTTGTCCAGATAAGCCTAGAGCGATCGCGCGGTGTTTGTCTAGCTGTTGAGTTACATCGAACAGAGCTTGCAAACTTGCTTCTACCCAATCCTCAGAATTCTGTTCTGTCCAACCGGGTTGTGGAGTTAACAGGGGATAACTTCTCGTTGCTTGTGCTATAACTTTCCCTTGCAGATCAACAGCGATCACCCGTACTCCCCCTGTACCCAAGTCTAAGCCTATTACGATATCACTCAAGTTTCCCTCCCAGATTCTCAATCCTATAACGAAAATTTTAAAAACAGTAACTTTATACTGATAGACCAATACGACAGATATAC
>JAQYWN010000368.1 GCA_029379265.1 Rhizonema sp. NSF051 | reverse complement strand
AGAGGTAGTACCAATGAAAAAGAAATGGGCTGTCAAACGAATCACGATAAACCTTACATCCTCTGAAGCACGAAAACTTGATCGATATTGCTCAATAAGTGGTAGACGTATACCTGGCGTGATTCGAGAATTGATCAGGAATCTTCCTAATACGCACTAAAATGAAAATGGCTTGGCGATCGCTCCTCACCGCCACTCCTCAGTACAGAAAGAAAGGTGGTGTCCGGTGTAGGGTGATACGCACTTTTTTGCTTATCCGTGGTGCCCAGGGTCTGTATGGCTCTAGAAGGTCTGGACACCTTTTAAATGAAAGGTTTCACATGGAAAAAGAAATTAGCATAGCTCCTAGGCGATTTGAGCGGGAGTTTTCCTGTCCAAAATTGGCAACGAAAAATGGGAAGAGGAGTTTTGATGTTTAAGGGGGATTAATAAATTGGTGTCCAGGGTTAAAGTTATATATCTATATTTATTGACCCTGGACACCAAGTTCATGGTGAACATTTTTGGATTTTGTACTAGCGAGTAGTACAAACGGGGGACAGTGGTCGTGGTCAAGGGCGATACGGATGTGTGTCGTGGTTAGAGGCGATCGCGCTCGACCTTGAAAAATTTTTGCCGCGCCATGCCTTTTTTTGTCCCAGAGATAAAAGTGGCAGACAGATCGAGGGTTGATGCTCAATGGTGCGGGAATTCTCAATCTCAAAAAATCGCGACAAAAGTACAGTGGAAGCCAAATCGAGGGGGTTCTCTCAATGGTGTGAAAAATTTCAACCTTGAAAACTCGCGACAAAAATGTCAGGTTTTGATGGACTCAAAGTCAGCCGTTGCCAAGGACATCGCGTTTGCGATCGCCTAAACTCTTAGTATTCCCGCAAAACGACTCTCGCTAACATTCTTAGCAAAAAAAATGCGGTTTTTAAAAACCGGGAAAGTGGGGGGAGTTGCGGTTTTTAAAAACTGGCGAAGTGTGGGGGAGTTAGGCGTCTATCGTTGGTTAGTGCTGTCTCTAATTGCCTATATCTTGGCGCACTGGGCTTATTTATTGATCGCCACTACTAGATCTACCTGATTGGGGACAAGCCGCACAAATTGCATTTCAAAAATTCTTTTCACAACTACTTTTGTGTTGTTTTTTACTCGACATTGAACGAATGCGTGTGGATCTGTAGAACTGGAGTTTAGAAACATGGCTTTATTAGATAAAGCATTGAGGCGAATGCTATCCACTATTCGTATAGAAGAGGATTAAAGCTTCACAGATTCAGTTGATTAATTCAGTAGTCAAGTAAAAAACTGAGGGTCATTTGATGCCTTTACCCTCTAGTACAGATTTTGCGGGTTCTTACTTGGTATTAGACTCAATGCCAAGTATGATATCAAATTTAAAAGAGGCTCCACTACTTAGGATACTGTTGACAGTGATATCTCCCCCTAGTAGTTGCACAAAACTGCGGCTAATCGCTAATCCCAGACCAGTACCTTCCAGAGATTTCTGACCTACAGAGGTTTGGGAGAAAGCTTCAAATAGGGAATCGATTTCTTCAGGTGCAATGCCAGGACCAGTATCTTCTACTTCAAACTGGATTTTGAGTTGTTTATTCTCAGCACCAAGTTGTTCAAACCGATCAACTTCAACGCCCTGACCACTGACTAGTTGAATTCGCAGTGTCACGCTACCTGAAAAGGTAAATTTGAGTGCATTGTCCAGCAAGTTAATCAGAATTTGGCTTAATTTCCCCATGTCAGTTTGCACATATCGGGGAACGTCTTGTGTCCGCAAAAATCTAAGTTGTAATCGCTTATATTGGGCTTTAAGTAGGAACATTTCTTCCAGGTTGTCGAGCAGACAATACAAGTCAAAGCTACTTTGATTGAAAGTTATCTTGCCTGCCTCAATTTTGGTCATGTCCAGAATGTCGTCGATCAATCCCAGCAAATGCTCGCTAGAACACTTGATGATGTCGAGATATTTCTGCTGTTTGAGAGATAAGGAGCCATAGCATTGTATGACTTGGGTACAGGCGATGATGTTGCTGAGTGGCGTTCTCAGTTCGTGGCTCATCAAGCCCAGGAATTCGCTTTTAGTCCGATTGGAGGCAATCGCTACCGACTCGGCGAGTTTTCTCTGTTTAATTTCAAGCTGGAGTGCAGTATTTAACTTTACTACATTTCGGGCAGCAAGTCGCAGTTCAATTTCATCCATCACTACTGCGGCAAAGTCTTTGAGGAGTTTCACTTCCTCTGGTAAAATAGAGCGTGGCTGGAAGTCAATGACGCACAGTGTTCCCAAGTTATGACCGTCAGATGTTGTCAACGGGACAGCAGCATAGAAACGCAAGCCAAAGTTGCCTGCAACTAGAGGATTAGTCAAACAACGTACGTCAAGGCTAGCGTCTAGGATCACATAGATTTCTTTTGAAAGAATAGCCGAAGCACATAACCCCGGTTCACGGTCAATCTGTTGAACATCTATACCGTGAGATGACTTGAACCAAATGCGATCTGTGTCTACTAAACTGACAATGGCAATTGGTACCTTCAGAAGTCCGGAAACCATTGCGGTAATTCGGTCAAAAGAGCCATCAGGGGGAGTATCCAGAATGTGATAACGGTGTAATACTTTGATACGTTCGGTTTCATTGTCTAAACTCAGTTGGTTATCCTTCATCTTTGTTGGTAACGTGAGTGTAAAGTAGGTTGTGTCTAAAATTATGTAAGTGGGTCTTGGCAATTCTCTTTAATTTTTCTTTCCTCAAAAGTGGTTTACTGTATATAGGTGTAAGCGAAATTAACTCATGCACATGTAAGAAAGATCCGGGTAATGGATAGCAATTTTGGGAGAGGGATAAAGGTGTAAGGGATTCAAGTGAGAAACCATATAAAGTTTTTATTGATACATCTTTCCGCGATTCATAGCTGCCTTGCAAGGGAGGGCTTGTTAATAATTTTTAGAGAGGATGAGGAAGACTCCTGATCAATTCTCGGATCACGTCGGTCACAGTTCTATTACTTATTGAGCAATATCGATCAAGTTTTCGTGCTTCAGAGCATGTAAGGTTTATGGTGACTCGTTTGACAGCCCATTTCTTTTTCAACTGTACGACCTCTAATCACTATTTAAGTATTTATTATATGACTTAAGCATTGACAAAAAATGTCTACTTGTATGTTTTTAGCTAGATAATAAGCTACTGTAAGGGGTGGGTTTGACGAGTGTGCTAAGCTTTATTCGTGATAGGTTAAGGACATAAACAATTTGTCAATAAGCACTCTTTGCTTAAAACTTACCTAAAAAGACGATTTGAAAATACAATTTTCGCTCATGCGCTCGCTAAACATTTAGACCGATCATTTATTCAAGCCCCAAAAAATCACCCAATCTGACGTGGCTTGCAAACTGGATGTTCAGCAACCTACACAGTGGAATTCAGTAATATCACTAAGGTTATGACTTCGGTTCAAAATTTAAAATATTGTCAGGACTTACGCAACTGGCACAGCGATCGCTCTTTGGCACAGGGAAGAGATCGCTATTTAATAGTACAGGCATATTATTCAGGACTGAGGCAACTGACACAGGCGATCGCTCTTCATTTGAGTACAAATGTATTGCAAGACTGACGCAACTGGTACAGGGCGATCACGATCTAGTATTACTTTTGTAGTATGCACTCGAATTTCAGTGCTTGGCTCAAGTTTGAATTAGCAGAACTGACGCAACTGGCACTACACGTTGAGGTGAGAGGGTAATCTTTCGTATTAACCTGGCGTTGCCAGTGGATGCGATCGCCTCAAAAGGACGACTTTGTTTGAGGCGATCGCATCCTCTACCTCAGCTAACAAAGCAACGCCGGGTTATTACACTCTGGTCATATTTACGACTATTAGCTCCATGTATTACACGAAAAAAACCTGATTCTCTGTGTATGTCAAGGAATTGACATTCAAATTTCCAGGTGCAAGATCTGAGTTACCCAGCCAGCCATTAATTCCCCTCGCCCTTCCAACGAGTGAGCGAACGAGAGAGTGATTGTGCCAGTTGCGTAAGTCCTGATTGTTTTATCTGTTCTAGTGTTGAACTCTGTGGTGATGAAAACGCCACATTTTTTCTAATATAAATTATTCCCGAATTATGAGAAAATACGACTAGAAGATGATTTGAGCTCAATTTTTAGTGACAACACAATTTTTTCCTTGAAATTTAGCAAAGTTCATTCGCCGATAAGCCGTTTTGATTAAATCAGATTGTTGCCAAGGCGATGTCGGAGTGATCGCAGCTACCCCCAGTGAAACCGTAACAGGTGCAACATTCTGCGAAACTATAACACTAATATTTATCGCGATCTCACTGCGAATTCTCGAAGCAACATCTACTGCTGCAATCAAATCAGTTCGCGGAAGCAACACAATAAACTCCTCACCTCCATATCGCATAACACTATCAGATTTGCGGATGTTCTGAGAAGATATCGCGGCTACTCGACAAAGAATTTTATCAGCTTCAAGGTGTCCTACTATTGTGTTGATATTTTTGAAACTATCGATATCAAAAACAATGAGTGCAATTGGCTCAAGAAATCGCATTGCTTGCTGAAAAGTTTGATCGTACAATACACCGAACTTCCTACGGTTCCCAAGTCCTGTTAGTGTATCAGTATTACTTTCAAGCCGGAGACGTTGGTTCTCAGCAAGCAGCCACATAATTAATGCGTCTTTTGTTTGCAACATCAAGATTCTATTCCGTAGTTTTTGTGCAGTTGATAGGTATATGCACCACAAAAACCTTAAGCAGCAACCTGAGCAATATTACCAATTCAAACCGCCATCACTCCCCAGTCTAGTTTGCGTCCTCAAACACACTACTTATCTATAGCTAAAAGGGTAAGCTATGGATAGTAGCGGTGAAGTGTGTTATTGTCCCGTAGCCGTAAAATACCCTAATATATTTTTATTTTAAAACAAAATAATGAGAAAATAACGTTTGGGTGTAGTCACTCGCGCCCCTCTTCGCGGGGGTGGGATGAACACAGTTGCACTCAAGGGACAACAGTAGCGCTCGTTCGACGAACAGGCGAGCATTTTGAGGCGGTTATTGACGCAAACCTCAAAGGACAGAGGATTTTGGTAGGCTCACGAGTGCGATGTTCTCAACAACAAAACAGTGAAACCGCCTCAAAAAGAAGACGGTTGTCCGTTTAAGTAAGAGTGAAAAATGTAGCGGTGCAATAAAATCAGGGGCATCTTTGGTGTTTATATGGTAAAAATGAAGCTTTTCTGTGGGGGGTCTTTTTTAGGTTTGTTAAAGGAAAAAGAACTCCCTGAAGTTGGTGATAAAATTCAAAGTAATTTAGGGGAGTTCGTTGTCTACATTGTGCTCGGGCTTGATCCTGATGGATGGTTTATCGTCGGAGTTAACACAGTCAACCCAATGATCGGCAGATCTAAAAAAATTAAATGTCCCGCCTCCCTCATTAATCGGCGTGCGAACTCGTTGAATTAATTGCTGTGATCGCGGTGAAGATGTAGGCGCAAGTGTGTGGCCGTTGCCGGAGGAAGGAGAAATTCTAGACTATGTACGCCAACGTTGCTGATACGATACCGCTCTACCGTCTAATGCCGCCAGCCACGCAGCAATGTGTGTAAAATTGCGGTGATTATCAAAGTTGTTACCATTAGCCAACCAAATAATTTCAAACATATAGCAGTCGGCGAAAACCTTGTGTATCTTAGAGTATTCCAAGGAAAAAATGATCCAAAATATTAACTGTACGTTCGCTCAGCTATTGTAGGGTGAGAGGAATTAATGCCTTATTATTTAAGGAAAAAACTTGATAGTGGATTTGACTGTACTGATAGGTTGAGTCGATGGGCGGTATTATCCGCCCATCGACTCAACCTTTTTGGTTTTAATCCGATCCGGCATTGAGCCGAGATCCTTGCTCGTTTTGAGCCAAACTCGTTCGGCTTTCGACCAGGAAGAAATGCCCATGACGCGATTGTGGCAATATTCAACGCAATTAACTTCAAATCTAAATATGTGTTGGATGCCGATATTGCGAAGTGTTTTGACCAAATTAATCACAACGTTCTGCTGTCAAAATTAAATACATTCCCCACCATTCGCCGACAAATTCGAGCATGGTTAAAAGCAGGAGTGATTGACTTTTCCTCCTATGCCAATAGGGAGAAAACGTACAGTGAAACATCTTCTGGAGTGCCACAGGGTGGGGTAATTTCGCCATTATTAACGAACATCGCCCTACACGGTATACTTGCAACCAGGCGGTCATATTCCAAAATTCTTGGATTTGCAACCATTTCATCACTAACGATAATGTTACGGGAAGTAGAAGTGGCGGCTCTTATGGCTGCCTTCGAGAAAGTTAGCCTTGGTTCGAGTGAAGTTGTATTGGTAGGAGGATACTCAGGTATCGGCAAATCCTCACTAGTTAACGAAGTTCATAAACCTATTGTGCGGCAACGAGGTTACTTCATCGGTGGCAAATTTGACCAACTCAAGCGAGATATTCCTTATGCTTCTTTGATTCAGGCATTTCAAGAATTGATGCGACAACTGTTAACTGAAAGCCAAGTCAGAGTTGAGGTTTGGAAAAATAAATTGCTACAAGCATTGGGAGTTAACGGTCAGGTCATTATTGATGTTATCCCAGAAGTAGAACTGATTATCGGGCAGCAAGCGCCTGTACCGCAGTTGGGGGTTACTGAGTCTCAAAACCGTTTTAATCGGGTATTTAAGCAATTTATCCATGCCTTTACTGCGGAGGATCATCCCTTAGTACTGTTTTTAGATGATCTCCAATGGGCAGATGCTGCCTCTTTGAAGCTGGTCGAGAATTTGATGACTGACCTAGAAAGCCAATATTTATTGATCATTGGGGCTTATCGAGATAACGAAGTTAGTCCTACCCATCCCCTGATACTAATATTAGAGGCAATTCGAGCATCTGGTGCAACCGTTGAAGAACTGCTCTTGAAGCCATTAGCAGCACCTCATATTACTCAACTACTTACTGACACGTTCAATTGCGAATCATCCCAAGCAGAACCTTTAGCTGATTTGCTATTTGAAAAAAGCCAAGGTAATCCATTTTTCTTGACTCAGTTATTAAAAGTATTGTATCAAGATAATCTTTTAACATTTGATTACCGTTTGGGTTTATGGCAGTGGGATCTTAATAAAATTCAGTCACAAGCCATTACCGATAATGTGGTCGATTTAATGGTGAATAAAATTCAGAGACTGTCAGAACCAACCCAGCAAGTTTTACAATTAGCTGCTTGTGTTGGTAATCGTTTTAATTTAGAAACTCTAGCAGTAGTCAACGAAAAATCTGCATCAGCAACAGCAGTTGATTTATGGTCAGCTTTACAGGAGGGATTAATTCTTCCCTTGAGCGATACTTATAAAATTCCTCAGTTGTTGAATCAGTCGGAATTGGCAATATACTGTGATAATGCGGTACAAGTTGACTATAAGTTCTTGCACGATCGCGTTCAGCAAGCTGCCTATTCTTTAATTCCAATCGGTCAGCAACAACAAGTACACCTGAAGGTGGGAAAATTACTATTACATAATACTGAAAAGACTCACTTAGAGGAACATCTTTTCGAGATTGTCAACCATATAAATGCTGGAGAATCATTGATTATTGAACCAGCAGAAAGACACATAATTGCGGAATTAAATCTAAAATTAGGTCAAAGAGCAAAATCATCTTCTGCGTTTTTAACTGCCCTAAAAGTTTTGAATATAGGAATAAAAT
>JAQYWN010000367.1 GCA_029379265.1 Rhizonema sp. NSF051 | reverse complement strand
ATACAATAATGATATCAATTTTGGTAATGAGCAACACTGTCAAGCAAGAAGGTGATTTATAAATTCGGTTCCCTGTCTTATTGTTGAAAAACAATTAGTAGAGTGTAGTTAAACTATAATTGGCTGTGCGATCACTCTCACATAAGCTCATTCTTCCAGCAGCTTTAGTTGTAAATAATATGCATTTGTTTTATAGTAAAGAAAAAAACCGAAGTAACAATCTTTTTTAAGTAAGAATATTTATATTTAAAACGTAATTAGGGAGAAACAATTAGGCAGATAAGTCATAAATGATCGAATTACGAATTTGAATGTGAAATAGGAATCGTAATCGTAAACTGTGTTCCTTGTCCTATTTTTGAATTGACATCAATATTTCCCTTATGTTTTTCGACAATAATTTTCTGAGCGATCGCCAAACCTAATCCTGTTCCTTTACGAACTGTTTTAGTAGTAAACAACTCATCAAAAATCTTTTGTTGGACTTCTTCTGTCATACCGCGACCATTATCTTTAATACTAATAAGTATCTGTTGTTTGTCGTCACTAATTTTTGTAGTAATTGTAATGTAATTGGGATCAGCTTGAATATCTGCAAAACAGCGTCCGGTATTTGACTCTTCGAGTGCATCAATAGCATTTGCTAGCAGGTTCATAAATACCTGATTTAGTTGTCCGGCAAAACATTCTACGGGTGGAAGCAGAGCATACTCTTTGATAACTTGAATTTCCGGATGATTTCCCGAAGCTTTGAGGCGATGTCTGAGGATGAGAATAGTGCTGTCGATGCCATCGTGAATGTTGGTGGCGACTGGGCGATCGCTATCTTTCCGAGAGAAGGTTCTCAAGGTACTACTAATATCATAAATGCGATTGATACCTTCAAGCATTGAACCAACTAATTTGGGGAAGTCTTCACGGATATAGTCTAGCCCAATAGTATGGATTTTCTTTTTAATTTCTGCTTCCGGATTAGGATACTTTTGTTGATACAAATCCACTAACCCAAAGAGATCTTCAATATAGTCTAAAGCCGGTTGGATATTGCCACTGAGAAAGCTGACAGGATTACTAATTTCGTGTGCCACACCTGCAACAAGGTTACCTAAGGCAGACATCTTTTCATTTTGAATAAGCTGAATTTGAGCTTGTTGCAGTTCTTTTGAAGCCCTTTCGAGTTCCTCTGCCTTTTTTCGTCGCTCAGCTTCGGCGTGTTTGCGATCGCTAATATCGAGAATGACACCATTCCAAACAACTGCACCATCATCTTGTTGTTCTGGCAGTGCTGCCACCTGAATCCATTTCACTTTACTACTGAGCGTGATAATGCGCCATTCCTCGCGAAATGGGGTGAGATTTTGGATTGAGTAGAGCCAGGCTCGATTTATCTCTGGGATATCGTCAGGATGTTCCAAAGAACGTAAGCTTCTCGCTCCAGACATTAGCTCAAGAGCGGTTACCTCGTATAGATCGTAGCAACCAGAATTGATATAGTGTATAGATAGGGAACCGTCCTCCGTGGAGCCCAATTGAAAAATTACCCCAGGGAGATTATCCGCAAACATTTGGAAGCGGGTTTCACTGGCACTCAAGGCTTCTAGGGACAGTTCCAACTGTTTTGCGTAGTTCTGTGCTTGCTGATACACTCGAGCATTTTCCAGCGAGATCGCGGCTTGAGCGCACAGGAAATTCAGAACTTCCAGGCGATCGCTTGTAAATACTCCACTCATCAGGTTATTTTCCAAGTATAAAATCCCAATTAACTTGCCTTGGTTCAAAATTGGGGTACAAAGAACACTCTTGGGGTGTTGCCGCAGAATGTAGGGATCTAGGGCAACGAGATCGTGATCTACCGCATTAAATATTACAGAGGGTTTCAGGGTACGTTTAACAAAATTAATTAGAGACGTTGGAACATATTGACTCAGTTGTGTAGCAATCGATGACAGAACAGTTGGGGGTTGCACGAGTTGAGCAATTGCCTTAATTACCAACTGTTCATCTTTGGGCAACAACAAAACGCACTTGTCAGCTCCGGCATTTTCCAGCACAACCTGGAGCAAGGTAGAAAGTAACTTTTCTAGCTCAATTTCGCTCGCCAGGGTTTGAGAAGCTTTGAATATGCTTGCTAAGTCTAGTGTTTTTGATATATAACTATTACTCAATACCGAGGTTTGGCTCGTGTGAGAAGAAGCTGCAAAGATTGTTTCAGTCAAATTTAATGACTCTTGTCGCTGTTGCAAAATAGATGCAAGCAGTTGAGGATAACGTTGCTCTAAATCGTCTACTTTGGCTTTGGTACCCCAACAGCTATAGGCGTAGTAAGCTTCCGTCATATAGGATTGAGCAATTTTTTCTTTGCCCCATTCTAGATAAAATTTAGCCGCGAGTTCATTGGCAAGAGCTTCTTCATGAATGAAACTGTTTTCTTTTGCTCCGCAAATGGCGCGCTCATAATATTCAATTGCTTCTGCTTTGTTACCTAATACCCGATGTCGTTCAGCTTCCACCAAATAAAATTTGTGTAAGTGATTCGTTGGAGAGTGATTTGACCATTTTTTGCACTTTTCCTGGTTGGCGACGACTTTTTCCAAATACTGAGATTGTTGTGTTTCAGTCGCCGATTTACATAAAGCTAGACACACCAGAGAACTATAAAAGTGGAATAAAGTTCCCACAAACATAGCTTTCACGCTATCCTTATAGGAATTAGCTAAATCGGCATAATCTGCTGCTTGGTGGTATTGTTCTAACAAATAGCAGAGAACAGTTTTGTTGTAGTACAGGTAAAAAAGAGCATTATGATTGCTTGTCTGTAAGTGAAAGGGAAGTAACTGTGTTTCATCATACACATCTCCCACCAACTGACACGGATCTTGAGAACGTCCTAGCAAGTTTAAAACGGTTTGTTGGTAAATTTCATGAAAATGTAGAGTTGGTTCCTGTTTCAGCTGAGAAATTGCCTGCCGATAGTTTTCCATATCGGATGCGAGCGTATTTAGTTCAATCCCCGCAAAATAGGCATGACAGCAGTATATTTGTATGTTTAACGCACTACTTTCTAAATCCCCCATTTCCAAGCCGACTTGATATGCTTCTATAAACCGACGCAATAAGTTTCTGACAGGTTTTTTCCAGTGACTAAGGAAGGTGTAAACAATAAAATAGAGGCGACATTTCAATGCATCAGCCTTTAAGCGTTCGAGGATATTTAAAGCCAGTTGTCCAAACTCATATCCAGTATCTATCTCGCCGCTTGCGCAAAGCAAAAGTCCATAATCTGAGTAGGAAATCGCGGAAACTGCACAATTCCCATGTACAATGCACAAATTGATTTGCTTAAAGACTAGCAATGGCATCAGCAGAGGAGCAGCTTGATAGGCAGATGGAACCATTTGAGTTAAAATCCGCATGACTGCCAGTTGTATCGGATCGGTTATCACCCCTAAGTCCAATAAGCTAGGAATGGAATATTCTTGCACAGCCATCTGAGTTTGCTGCAACCCTTGTTCAATATCTGTAGGAGTTAGCGGCGCTGGAAACTCCACCCCCAATAGCTGTAGTACTTGTAAGCCAATCTGGATCACTTCCGGTAATTGACTTTGAGCTTTGGCACCCAGCATTTTAATTTCGTAGACTCGGATCTTCTCTAATAAGCTATTAGTATGTTGCAGAATTAAGGCTGCCAATTGCTCCATCTGAGGGTAATTCGTACTCAAATAAGCAGCCGTTGCTGCTTCTTCAAATAAAATACGAGTCAGATCATGTTCGGAGTACCAGCTATCTTCGGGCAATAGCTCAATTCCGATTTCCAAATACTGTACCGCTGCTCCATAAGCCGTTGCAGCTTTTGCTTTGCGAGCCGCAGTTAAGTTGAACTTAACCAGTTGCTCTCGCTCCAATGGTAGGATAATTAGGCTTCGTCCAATATTGAAGTGATTAACAATTTCAAAAATGTTTTCTTCCCATCCTCTTTCTAGAGTATGACTCAGTAGAAGTCGTCCAATTTTCAAGTGAGTAGACTGTTTCTGCTCATCTGGAATCATTGAATATGCCGCTTGCTGCACGCGATCATGTAAAAATCTATAAGTAGGAACTTGAAAACTGGAATTGTTTTCCAGGTTGACGATTGCATCATTCTCGCAGGTTTGAAAAAACTTATAAATCTTATTCTGAGGTAAAATTAAACCTGCTTGCAAAGCTTGCCACAAGTCATTTCCCGTCTCGACTTGAGATTTTTGATTGACAATAGCCAAAGTCCCCAAGTCAAAGGAGTTGCCAATGCAAGCAGCTAACTTCAAAATATCTTGGGTTGCTTGAGGCAATTTCTGTAACTGAATTGCCATAAACTCGACTACATCATCCGTCAAAGCTAAGGCGTTGACTTGAGCAATATCACATTCCCAATGCCCCACCTCGAGATTAAAGGTAATCAGTCCCTCTTCATGTAGCACCTTGAGGAATTGATTATTAAAAAATGGATTCCCTTGAGTTTTCTGGTAAACTAATTTAGTTAAAGCTAAAGCCAAATCTGGAGAACAACTGAGGGTATCAGCTATCAGTTGGTTGATGTTAGATTGATTGAGTGGGGCTAAAGTCATGGTGTTAAGAATTGCCCCAGTTTTTTCAATCTCATTTAAAGTTAGTATTAAAGGATGAATTGGAAAAACTTCATGATCTCGATAGGCTCCTATTAGTAATAGATACCCCGGAGCGGTTTTGCTGATTAATAGTTGCATCAGCTTTAAAGAAGCAGAATCTGCCCAATGCACATCATCGAGAAATATGACGAGGGGATGTTCAATGGTAGTGAAGGTGGCAATGAACTTTTGGAAGAGGAAATTAAAGCGATTTTGGACAGCATTACCAGATAATTCGGGTACGTCCGGTTGTGAACCAATAATCTGTTCGAGTTGGGGAATGACTTCGATAATTACCTGTCCATTCTCCCCCAAAGCTGAAAGAATTTGAGTTTTCCACTGCTCAATTTGGCGATCGCTTTCACTCAACAATTGATTCATCAAGTCTTGTAAGGCTGAAACAAAGGCAGAAAGGGGAATATTGCGATTAAATTGGTCAAATTTACCTTTGATGAAATAGCCGCGCTGTCGGACAATGGGCTTGTGGACTTCGTTTACGATCGCCGTTTTACCAATTCCTGAAAAACCTGCAATTAGCATCATTTCTGTAGAACCTGCACTGACGCGCTCGAATGCTGTAAAGAGCGTTTCTACTTCCTTTTCTCGTCCATAGAGTTGATCGGGGATGATAAAGCGATCGCATACATCTCGTTGTGCAATTTGAAAATCAGTAATTTTACCCGTTCTCTTAAGTTGCTTCAAGCAATTTTCTAAATCATATTTCAGCCCTAATGCACTCTGATAGCGTTCTTCAGCGTTTTTCGCCATCAGAGTGCTGACAATGAGCGAAAATATAGGTGGAATTTGAGGATTAATCTCATGTACCAAAGGTGGAAGCTTTGCAATATGAGAATGTATCAATTCCATCGGTTCCTTTGATTGAAACGGTAATTCCCGCGTCAGTAACTCATAAAAAGTAACACCGAGAGAATAAAAATCAGTACGGTAATCAATCCCGCGATTCATCCGTCCGGTTTGTTCTGGAGACAAATAGCATAATGTGCCTTCTAGCACATTGGAATTGATGATCGTTTGAGTTTCCCGTGGGAGTAGAGATGCAATACTAAAGTCAATTAATTTTGTCTGTTTTGTTTCGGAATTAATTAAAATATTGGCAGGTTTAATATCTTTGTGAATAATGCGATGGCGGTAAAGAAAATCTAAGCTATTGCACAGAGCGATCGCTATTTGACAAAATTCAATCAGGGTTGCTACAGTTCCTCCTGTCCCCTTCCACTGACTGAGAGGAATTCCGCCAAAGTCTTCCATCACGATCATATAACCATTTTTGTAAGGTTCTAAGCTATATGTTTGGATAATGAGGGGTGAGTTGAGCTTTTTGGCGATGGTATACTGATTACGAAACTCCACCAGCTGACTGAAACTAGGATAAGGATTCTTCAGCAACTTGAGGATCACAGGTTTTTGGTCAGTTTCTCGATACCCGCGATAAACTATAGTTTTAGAACTGTTGTATATCTCTTGACTAACTTGATATCCGGGAATACTGACTAGAGTCCTATCCATAACTACTGAATGTTTGAACCTTTCGCATTTAGTATTCCCAAATGCACCCAGTGATTCCCCAATAAATTAGCAAATATTTATATCGACTAGGACTGAAGGGAGGATTAAAATCTAAATGTAGGGATTTTGTTTTAGATGTTCCATCATCAAATTACAGACTACGATCAGACAAATCTCTCTGTAGTTTATACCAATTTTTCATCACCTTTTCAAGTCGCCTGAGACGTTGTTACATTTTTTCCAAGCTTATCTGGGCGGTAGCCAACTCTAAAAAATAAAATTAATGTGTAATTTCCACTCTTGCTCTTGACGAATAATCTCAACTTGGCGAATGAATTCGCGGAAGTAAAAGCGTCGTTCTGATTCGGATAGATCTAACCAAAATTGCGGAATAGAAACGGCTAGAGCAACAGAACGCAAATTTACAGGCGGAAGAGTTGCTAAATTCTGCTGGAGTGCGGATATTTCTGTGTTGAGTTTGTAAGCTCTTAACTTTGCTGTTTCTACATCTAAAACACCTGTTTCTATTAAAGCAGGTAGGCTATCGAGTATATGTTGCTGAGTAGCGATCGCTTCACTAAAATTATTCTTGAGTGCATCCAACTGCGGAGAGTTCATTTTTTCTACCGCTAAGGGTAAGTCGTGGCAAACGGCATTGATTGTTTGTGTCAATACCTGTTGGTAGGGTAAGGCACGACATTTGGGGCAATTGGTGCAGCTAATCGGACGTAAATAAAGATATTCTTTTTTTTGGTTGCGAATGGTGACACGGGTTATCGTCATGTGTGACTGACACTGATGACAAACAACTAACCCAGCCAGAGAACGCGGTGCAGATGCAGTGCGAGACGCTAAACGCCTGTTCCGACGCAACAATCTATCAACCTGGGCGGCTACTTCTCGAGAAATTATTGCAACATGGGTATTGGATATAATTTCACTATTTTGATAAGCTGTATCACCACGATACACTGGATTGGTAAGCCAACGTCGTCCTGTGGTGACAGAAATTTTTTTGCTATATTTTTTTGCTAGGTAACGAACTGCCCCCCGCAAAGAACCATAGAGTAGGAAGTGTTCAAAAAAATCTTTAACGACTGGGGAAGTACTGCGATCCACGGTATATTTTCCTTTTCCCCGACGGTAGCCGTAAGGTGCTTTACCAGGAGGGGGAGAAGCATCAAGGCGGTTGCGAGCATGTCCTTGGCGGATGCGGCGACTGCGTTGCTGAGTCTGGATTTCGTGTAGCAATTTGAGCAAGTCGGCACGGGGGCAAGCACTTTCTTGGGAAGAGTTATAAGCTTGTTCAACAGCAATAATGGTGACGCCCATCGCTTCTAATTCCGCAAGGCGATCACTAACTTCCCCGACAGTATCTCCCAATTCTTCCAAACGACGGATGAAGAGACTTTCAACAGCTTCTGTTTTACAGTCGTCGAATAATTGCTCTAATTGCGATCTCTTCCCCAAATCTTGATAAACCCGATCCACTTCCGATGACCAAATCCTCGGATCGGGAGCAGTTTCTAGGAGGGGATCAGTGTAGGTGTATGCGAAAATTGTCATAAGGGGGGAGTCAAAAAATTAAAAATTAAAAATGCACTCATTAAAGATCCCACTATTCATAAA
>JAQYWN010000366.1 GCA_029379265.1 Rhizonema sp. NSF051 | reverse complement strand
ACATAAATACTAATATTGATTTTCTGATATATAATATCAATTTTTTATCAATATGTGTTTTATGGGAATAGTCCGTATAATGCTATCTTCCCTATATTTAGGAGTGACTACAGTTAATTTATATTGCAGCTTCACAATGTAACAGTCTGAATATATAAGTGAAATCCAACTTAACTATGTAAATAATTGTAAATTTTTTATAAAGGAGCGGAGTTACTAAGATCTGAGGCAATGCAAAAACTAAAATTTAAAGCTTCAGCAAAGCTGGTTTTACGATTCTCACAAATCATTTATTCTAACTTGTTTCTAGAACAACACATCAACTTAACCATAAATACTGAGTTATATCAATGTTTTGGTGTAAAAATTTTCTTTATAGAATAAATGGTTGGCTTCATTGCTCGATAAAATGCTAATATTCGTGATCCACAGATAAAATTTCTCCGCATCTGCTAACGCTGTCAGGGTAATCCTAACGCGGTATGTCATATTTTAACCGTAATTCTTATAGGGCTTCCACCGCATCCCGAACTTGTCCTTTGGCGGCTTCTGCCATACCTTGGCGAATCATGGCGGGTGACCTGAATACAGTTAATTCGTCCAGTAATTCTTGATGCGATGCCGCATCCCAATACACATCTGACAAAATCTAAAATTGTTCAAGAATGATTAATAATTTAGCATGGGTTCATCCGACTCCTTTAATTTAAGTGTATTCCAGGAGGCGAAAAATTGCTATAAGTGTTATTAGAGAAGCAATATCTTAATCGATTTGTGGGCTGCTGAGGAGTTAACGAACAGTATATGGCAATTGATAGTAACATATTCAAGGCTGGTGGCGTGGTCTTGTGGCCCTTATTGGGGTTTTCAGTGTTAGCGGTAGCATTGATTATTGAGCGTTTGATTTTTTGGGTGCGAATTAATAGCCGTCAAAGTCGTGTCGTGAAAGAGGTGCTCCATCTCTACCGTCTCAATAATGTCGTTAGTGCGTTGGATAAGCTGCATCAAAATACTGATTTGCCGATCACCCGAATTTTTTTAGCAGCTTTAGATTTGGAAGAAGCGACTCCTGAAGAGTTTCGTCTG
Source organism: Rhizonema sp. NSF051 (assembly GCA_029379265.1). Taxonomy (GTDB): domain Bacteria; phylum Cyanobacteriota; class Cyanobacteriia; order Cyanobacteriales; family Nostocaceae; genus Rhizonema. Next base: position 6,715 of record JAQYWN010000366.1, on the reverse strand, counting down.
GCCTTGGAAAGTAGCGCACAAGCCGAGATCCCGTTGCTTAAGCGCTTCCAAAATATCTTCGAGACAATTATCGGTCTTGCACCACTTTTGGGTCTTCTAGGTACTGTGTTAGGACTGATCGCCTCCTTTGCTTCCCTGAATATTGGTGATGTGGGAGGGACAAGAACCACAGGTGTTACAGGTGGGATTAGTGAAGCTTTAGTTGCAACTGCATCAGGATTAGTCGTTGCTATTTTTACACTCCTATTTGCCAATACTTTCCGAGGACTGTATCAGCGGCAAATTGCATTGATTCAAGAATATGGCGGACAGCTAGAATTACTGTACCGCCGTCGTTATGAAAGAGGAGATAAATCGTATGCGCCTACTAGATGATCCAGAACCCCCACTTCAGATCAACATCGTACCGATGATTGATGTCATGTTTGCTCTGTTGACGTTTTTTATCATGTCAACTTTGTTTTTAACTCGCTCGGAAGGATTGCCGGTCAATTTACCGAAAGCAGCATCATCACAACAACAGTCATCCACACCGATTACGGTGACATTAGATCAAAAAGGACAAATCAGCTTAAACCGTAAATCAATTGCTATCAACGACTTGGCAGAGGCAGTCCATCAATTGATTGGTCCTAACCAAGAAGATTTGGTGATTATTAACGCTGATGAACAAGTCACACACGGTCAGGTAATAGCAATTATGGATCGCTTGCGTCAAGTACAGGGAGCAAAATTAGCGATCGCCACGCAAAAACCGTGAATCGGGGGAGAGCGAGGTTGGGGAATCAAGGGAAGCAAAATTACTTGAAACGAAGCGCCTCCTAAACAACTAAACAACTAATAACTAAATTTATGACTATTTGGGTTAACGAGCAAATAGATCCATCTGGGATGATTCATGCTTGTATTGCTTGTTGTGATGAGTCTCAAGCCAAAGATTGCCATGAGTCATTTCAGGAAAATTTGACCGAGGTGCAAAAGGCGTGGGGTTGGGTGGCGCGATTGCGGACAGTTAATTCCTGGGATGAAGTTCCTGTCAATGCTTTAAAGTTGGATTAATTATTGGGCATGGGTTATTCGTGACAAAAGACAATTGACTTAGCACAAGGGACAAAAGACACACAACAAAATTTGATAATTTTACTGACGAGCAAAGAGTTATCATCAATACAAACATATCAATGAAAAAAACTTGTAAAAATCAAATAAAGTCGAGTGAACTATCCCACGGCTTATACTTCTGAGCAAGGCTATCTGATTAATTTGGTTGGGACAACAGGACAAGCGGTTCAGATTTCAATTCATTCCCCTAGTAAGTATATCTGTACCAACTGCGAACGGATATTACCAGATTGGAAAAATCAGTCTTCTTTGTGGGTAGTGATTGTTTTACAGCAATCACAGTATGAACTGGTGAAATGCACAAAAAAAATAGAGACAGAAAAAGAACGATTACGGGAAAAGTTTATTAGATTTGGCTTAGATGTCGCATTTAACCTGCGAGATCGCAGCTATCCCACAGATCTCATTGACCCCCGTACAGGGTATCCATTACTTTCCCATCCTGGAGAAATTCCCCACAACGACACAGCCGTTGTCAAAGCTTTACTCAAATACCCAGTTATCAGAAACAAATGCCGTGTGTTGGTTCACCCGATTTGGGGACTTGCAGTTTATCCCAGCATCTTAATCTCAGTAGCTCCCCCATTGATGATTGAATGGGTGATAAAAAGTATAGCACCCTTGCATGGTTGGAAAAATCAGTGAAAATTCAGTACTTAAAAGTACTGAGTGTCAAGATAGAACTGTCCTATTTACTTTTTGGTCGCCGTAATTTCTTGGAACCAATGGGTCCTAAAAGTTGATTGAGGGATCGCAGTTGTTCGGCAGTACCCATAGCGATAATCACATCTCCACTGATGAATACTGTATCGGCTGTGGGACCACCGATGAGTTCGCCGTTAGCGCGGCGGATAGCGAGAATCAGTGCACCTGTCTGCGCCCGCAATCTTGCCTGTCCTAAGGTCTGACCCATGAAAGGACAAGCTGTAGGGTCAAGCAAAAATTCTTCCATGTACAGTTGTCGATCTGTACCGGAGACAATACCTTCGACAAAATCCATCACCTGGGGTCTGAGGGCAGCAGCAGCCATTCGCTTACCACCAGTGATATAAGGAGAAACCACGGCATCTGCACCGCCACGTTGTAATTTTTGCAAGGCCTCTTCTGTACTGGCCCGTGCGATCGCCCGAATATTCGGATTTAGTGTTTTTGCTGATAACACTGTATATAAATTTTCAGCATCAGAAGGAAGTGCAGCGACAATGCAAATCGCTTTTTCCACCCCCACTCGTAAAAGTGTTTCATCAAGCGTAGCATCACCCTGGTAAATAGTGTAACCCTCTACCTGGGCTTTTTGCACAGATTCGATTTCTGAATCAATAATGACGAAAGAAACGTCTTCTGACTGAAATTCTTTAGCAATTTGACGACCAGTCCGACTAAATCCACAGATGATATAATGCCCAGATAATGAGTCCATGATACGTCGTTGTTGTCGCAATCGGATTCCTTCTTGAAAGTAGCCTTGAATGATGGCATCTGTAAATCGGTTGACAATGTAACCAATAGAAATCACACCCATAAAAATCAGGGCGATAGTAAACAACCGTCCCCGGTTTCCTAATGGTCGGATCTCTCCATACCCAACAGTAGATAAGGTAATGACCGTCATAAAAGCCGCATCTAGCCAGGACCACCCTTCTACTAGGTGATACCAAAAAGTACCAATGAGGAAGACACCACCAAGAGCGAGAGTCCCTATCATTAACTCTTTTTGGATGCGACGATATTTTTGTTCGAGTGTCGAGTACAAAATTTTTTACCACTGCCATTCATTTGAGAGTATCGGAGCATTAGCCTAATTGCTGTAGAGACGCAGGTATTTCGCGTCTCTACAGCAATTAGGCAGACTCTGTGTGATTACTGAATGAATCATGATTTGACAGCCCTTGATTTTAATACGAGTAAAATGTGATCTTATTGATACCTTTAGAAACTCCCGACTTTATTCTGTCACCTATCTCCAGACTCCTTATAATGAAGATTTCTTTCAGAGTTATCATGAAGAAGAGCGAATAATTATAAGATAAAAGATCTTGAGGACTTAGGTAGTGAGTATCCAAAGTTTATTTGAACAAGCGACGATAGATTCACACAAAGGTTCTGTGCAATCAAGCTCCTTTGATACAGAGAGCTTCAATCAAGCTGTCATGTCTACCTATGCGCGATTTTCCCTAGCTTTAGAGCGGGGATCAGGTTGCCGCGTTTGGGATACACAGAATCGGGAATATCTAGACTTTGTAGCTGGGATCGCTACATGTACCCTTGGACACGCTCATCCTGCTTTAGTAGAAACAGTAACACGTCAAATTCAGAAATTGCATCACGTTTCTAATTTGTATTACATTCCCGAACAAGGAGATTTAGCAAAGTGGCTTGTTCAAAATTCTTGCGCTGATCGCGCCTTTTTCTGCAATTCTGGGGCGGAAGCCAATGAAGCTGCCATCAAGCTTGCACGTAAATACGGACATACGGTACTAGAACTTGAAAATCCTATAATTTTGACAGCTCATGCAAGTTTCCACGGTAGAACTTTAGCAACGATAACCGCTACCGGACAACCGAAGTATCAAAAACACTTTGATCCCTTGATGCCAGGATTCTACTATGTCCCATATAACAACGTTGAGGCAGTAGAAGCCGCAATCAGCGAGTTAGATAGTGGTGATAATGGTGTGGCGGCAATTCTTTTGGAACCACTTCAAGGAGAAGGCGGCGTCCGTCTGGGTGAGATTGCTTACTTCCAAAAGCTACGGCAGATTTGCGACGAAACTGGTATTTTGCTGATCTTTGATGAAGTGCAAGTTGGGATGGGACGCAGTGGTAAATTATGGGGTTATGAACATCTCGGTGTTGAACCAGATATCTTCACCAGTGCCAAAGGCTTGGGCGGTGGTATCCCCATAGGCGCAATGTTATCCAAATCATTCTGCGATGTCTTTCAACCTGGAGAACATGCTAGTACCTTTGGAGGGAATCCTTTTGCCTGTGCAGTTGCTCTGACGGTTTGCCAGACTTTGGAACGAGAAAAGATTTTGCAGAATGTTGAAGCTAGAGGTGAACAATTGCGTGCTGGTTTGCAGGCGATCGCCACAAAATATCAAGAGCAAATTGCTGAAGTACGTGGTTGGGGTTTAATCAACGGTATGGAGTTACAAGCAGATACTCAAACAACTGCCGCTGATGTGGTCAAAGGTGCTATGGACGAAGGATTATTACTCGTTCCCGCAGGTCCAAAAGTCGTGCGATTTGTCCCGCCCCTGATCGTTACAGAGGCAGAAGTCGATCAGGCTTTGCAAGTTGTTGAGAAGGTGATGGCGGCTATGTAGGGGCGGGTTTGATTGAGAGAACATGTTCTTCAATCCAACATCTGATAAAACCCGCCCGTACAATTAGCGCGTAGGGGCGGGTTTGATTGAAACAACATCTTCCGCAACACAACATCTGATCAAACCCGCCCCTACTCCACGGGATGTTGTCCGTAAAATGGTAGCGCTTGTGACCAATCTGGGCGCTTTCCTTGTTGCCACTCCAGATATGCCAGATCCAACACGCTTGTCACTGTTGCGGCTAACCCGGATTTTGCTTCAATTAATTGATAACTTGTCTCCAAATTCGCTAACTTTTCCTGCCATGCTTCTTGAGTGAATACACTATCTGGTAATAAAACGTTCAGTCCGGAAGTATCTGGCAAGGGTTCATAAATAGCAGCAAAAACTTGACCTCGTTGCGCTGGCATTTGGACTGCGAGCGCACTCTTTGAAGGTAGATGATCCCAAGCAACTGCTGCCAGAGTGGAAATTGCAAACACGGGAATATTTAACTGTTGCCCTAAAGTACGGGCCGTGACAACTCCAATGCGAGTTCCTGTAAAACCGCCAGGCCCCTTTGCTACGGCAATAAACGCTAAATCTGCCCAAGTTTGCGGGTAGATAAATTCTACTAAATATTGATGGATATGGCTGGATAAGCTACGCTCTAAATTCCAGACTCCATAACGAGTGTCGCCAGCCAAACGACTCATTGCCAAACCCAATTCGGGAGTAGTGGTATGCAGCGCCAGTCCGTATTTTATTTGTTCAGTATCTTTTTGCTCATTCTTTATGTCTAATTCCATACATTTATATCCTGTAAAATCCCCATCACTTTACTATGGTGAGGGAATCTCTAAATCTTTACAAATTTTCGCCGCTAGAATATCAACAATCTCAGCATGTCTTGGAACTGCTGATGTTCTGTTGTTCAAAGGGTTATAGTAAATCGTATGCCTTCCACCTTCTCTAAGAAACAGACAGTTATTTTCTTCCAGATAACGAATAAATTCACGTCTTTTTACTAACTTTTGACAGTAATTCTTTCACGGATAACATTTTTATCAGCAAGTTGTCGTTCTGCTAATTCTCGATTTACTAATAAAATTAGCTCAATTGCTTCGTGCAAACTCACTCTTGCTTCTTCTAACGTTTTTTCTTGAATATTTGTACCAGGTAACTCTTGAACATAACCAATGTACCAATCATCTACTTTTTCAAATACAGCAGTAAACGAGTTTTCCATAGAAAAATTAGCGATTTGAGTTTGAGTTAAACTAATAAGTAGGTCGGGGCAAATGCTCGCATACTTACTACTTTTAACTTAATATTAGCTTTTTTAACGAACCATAAACAGTATGGGAGAAAAACCATCGCTCTTTGTTGATAACGACACCCAATTAGAAAATAGAGTGATTGAAGAAGAAGTCAGAAGGAGTCAGAATCAATTAGTGGGGGATTCAAACCCGCCACTAAGGAATTTGACCACCAAATTGCCAATTTGGTAAAGGTCTTAAACCCATTTCTTCATCCGCCAGTCGCTTAACCTTCATCTGAATTCTGACTCTTGTAGGGGCAGGTTTAACGAGATATTGCGTTGACTTACGAATTATTTGAATTAAACCTGCCCCTACCCGTGAATTCTTGTTGATAAATGCTTCCATTCGTCTCTTCTGCCGGATGACTCAGCATAGCTGCTTATATACCTTGTTGTCAAAGTAGACATTGGATATCTCCAATCTCTACAGCACAATAGGGTAAATTATTGATATTGATCAATGACCTGTTGCATGAATTTCTGCCAATTTTCATTGGGATTCCAAATTTGATGCAAGTCTTTTTTTGCTTCTGACTCACTCATATTGTCATGAAGACGGCGATAAAGATACATGAAAGCTGAAACTCTCATGTTTGCAGCACAATGAACAAACACTTTTTTGTCAGTATTCGCTTCCATAATGGAAAAAAACTGTGTGAAATCCTCTATTTTCGGAGTTTCCCAGACTACAGGAATGTGAATATACTGCATATCTTGAGCTTCCACAATTTGTTTTTCATTATTGTAAGCGTTGCTTGATGTTGGTAGCGCCAGATTTATAACGATTTGGTATCCCGAATCTTTAATTGCTGAAAATTTTTCTATAGTTGGTTGTCCGGAAGTAGCAATGGAGTCTGATAGTTTTAGAAATTTGTAGATGTGTTCCATTTCATTTAGTAATTAGTAGTTATATCAAATCCGGTTAAATGCACACAGTTAAATTGTTGCTTGTTTCTGGCCACCA
>JAQYWN010000365.1 GCA_029379265.1 Rhizonema sp. NSF051 | reverse complement strand
TAGTAAGGTAGATATTTTCTTAGTAAAAATAACGACAAAATAGACAAACCAATCAAAAGATTATGTATTGCACCTTCGTCTTTAGCTTATGTAGGCTTGTCTTCAAGCACCATCTGAATTAGTTTCACTTTGAAGAAGGAAGTTTTCAATTGGCTGCGAAAACAGCTTGCAATTTTTTTCAGTGTACAGTCAAAAATTAAAGGTATTGAAAAGAACTCAAAATTTCTCTTTACATATTGCTAAGGCTGTGAGTAAAAGTGCAGCTTATATTGAATTAGGCGAACTAACAGGCATATGGTAGTTTCCGGAAATACGTAGAAGCGATGATGAAAAACTACACTCAAACAACTTCTCAAACCAGCAACAAGCCAGATCGGGAATTGCAACCCAATGGCTCTGTAGGATCTCTTAATCAAAGCAAACTCGATCTCGTTCAGTCAAATGTTAACTCCAACACATCTGTTTTGTCAGAAATAGACAATGCAGTATCTACAGTTACGGTTGCCGATGCGATCGCGACTATGCTAGAAAATTTGGGAGTGTGCTGCGCCTTTGGTGTAGCAGGCGGTGCGATGGCAAGCCTTTGGGGTTCGCTATCAAATAGCCTTATGCAAGTTTTAAACTTCCGTCATGAATCGGGGGCAGCCTTTGCCGCAGTTGAAGCCTACTTTGCGAGCGGCAGTCCCACTGTAGTTTTTACTACAGCAGGACCTGGGATCACAAATGCCTTGACCGGGTTATTTGCCGCGCGTGGTGAGGGAGCAAAAGTGATTCTCCTATCAGCTTGCACCTCCGCACCGCAGCGTGGACGATGGGCAATTCAAGAAACCAGTACCACCACACTGCCCACCGAAGGCATATTTACTTCGGGGACACTGTTTAACTATGCTACCACAGTAGAATCCGCATCTCAATTACCGCAGATTTTTCGCATCTTAGCGCTTGGTTTATCACAGCCTGGAGGATTTGTTGCTCACTTAAGTATTCCTACTGCTGTCCAAACAAGTCCAATAGAAGAGACATCCTTGCCGGGGCGAGGTCTTTCTTGTTCTCTAACCGCACCCAGTCAAGATACAATCAAGAAAACCGTACAGTTACTAAGAGAAGGACCATTTGCTATATGGGTAGGATTTGGTGCTCGTGACGCCGCAGAAGAAATCCGCCAACTTGCAGAGAGTACTGGGGCAGCAGTCATGTGTTCGCCTCGAGGTAAGGGTATCTTTCCCGAAGATCATCCCCAGTTTGTCGGTGTCACCGGCTTGGGTGGTCATGCTTCGGTAATGACATACATGCAACAGCATTCTCCTTTACGTACACTCGTGTTAGGAACGCGCTTGGGCGAACCAACTTCTTTCTGGAATGCAGCGATGGTTCCTCCGGGAGGATTTGTGCATGTAGACATTGACCCAACAGTACCGGGTGTCGCTTATCCACAAGCTGAAACTTTTGCTGTGCAGTGTGACATCAAAGTATTTGTGCAAGAACTGTTACAGCAAAAAGAACACCTGGCAAGTGCCTCCGCACAAATGCTTCCTTGTCCCGAACGCGAATTCGTGGAACCTGGTGCAGAATCTCCAGTCCGACCAGAAGTGTTGATGGAAGCAATTCAAAAAGTCATTGTTGAAGGTAGTGATGCGATCGTCATGGCTGAGTGTGGTAACTCGTTCACTTGGTCCACTCACTTTCTCCAATTTTCCCAGACAAATCGCTACCGAGTCAGCACTGGAGTCGGCGCAATGGGTCATGCTGTCACAGGAGTCGTCGGTGCAGCTCTTGCAAGCAACGGTAAAGCAGTTGCGATCGTTGGGGATGGTGCAATGTTGATGAACAACGAGATCAACACAGCAGTGAAATATCAGATCCCCGCTATTTGGATTGTCCTCAACGATGCCCGTTACAACATGTGCCATCAAGGTATGCAAATGTTGGGAATGACTGGTGCAGACGCAACGATGCCCGAGACAGATTTTGCCATGATGGCTTATGCCATGGGAGCCAAAGGTACACGCGTCAACAAAGAGTCCGATATCGAAGCTGCTTTAGAACAAGCAATGGCAGCGACTGGTCCTTTTGTGATTGATGTCTTGATTGACCCAGATCGACGCGCACCATCAAAAGGACGCAATCAAGGTCTAGCAGCACAAGGAGTCAAATCGACTCCAGCGAAGAAGACGACATCTCACATTTCATTTCCAAATATTTAACAGCTAATAGGTTCGTAGTTGCGCTGAAGCGCACTCTTTTTTATCAATCCGAAGACAGCGCAACTACAAACAAATATTAGTGAAACTTAGGTGAACGAGGAGACAAAGGTGAACCTTTTTGAAACGGTTGAAGAAATGGGTCACGAGCAAGTCCTCTTCTGTCATGGAAAAGACCCAGATATTAAAGCGATTATTGCTATCCATGACACAAGCTTGGGATCTGCAATGGGGGCAACAAGATTGTGGCCATATGTGAATGAAGAAGCAGCTTTAAAAGATGCTCTTCGTTTAAGTCGTGGTATGACTTATAAAGCTGCCTGTGCCAACATTCCCGTAGGTGGCGGAAAAGCAGTTATTATTGCTAATCCTGAAAATAAGACTGACGATTTGTTAAGAGCTTATGGAAGATTTGTTGAACGTCTTAACGGACGTTTTATTACAGGTCAAGACGTAAATCTTACCGCTCAAGATGTCAGAACAATTAGTAGAGAAACAAGTTACGTCGTTGGGGTAGAAGAAAAGTCTGGCGGACCTGCGCCGATAACAGCCCAAGGAGTTTTTCTAGGCATAAAGGCTGCTGTAGAGTTTGGTCTACAGAGTGAAAGTATCGATGGGCTGAAAGTCGCGGTTCAAGGTCTGGGAAATGTTGGGAAAAATCTCTGTCAGTATTTGCACGAGAATGGTGCTAGACTTTTCGTGACTGATATAAGTCCAGAGAAAACAGAAGAAGTCAAACGTCTTTTCGGAGCAACTGTTGTTGAACCCGACCAAATTTTCTCTCTTGATGTCGATGTTTTTTCTCCTTGTGCTTTAGGTGGAATTCTCAATAGTGAGACAATTTCTCGCCTTCAAGCTCCAATTATTGCTGGTTGTGCCAATAATCAATTGGGTCAGGAGCAAATCCACAGTCAAATGTTGGCAGAAAAAGGAATTCTTTACTGTCCGGATTACGTCATTAATGCCGGAGGGCTAATCAACGTTTATAACGAAATGATTGGTTATAACGAAGAAAAAGCTTTTAAGCAACTGTACAACATTTACGACACATTGCTGGAGATTTTTGAAATAGCTCAAACACAGCGAACTACGACTAATGATGCTGCCAAGCAATTAGCAGAGCAAAGAATCATGATGGCAAGACATCTCAAAAATCAGCAGATGTCAAATCTATCTTATACGTTGCGTCAGACTGTAGCCACCGAGGTTTTGGTTCAGCCATAGTAAATGGGGACGTGGGAACACGGGGAAGTGGTGAAACAGCGTTGTCGGAGGATTTACCTCCGCACGCGACTGCTGTCTGTGTTGGGGGATGCGGAGAGTACCAACTCAATCTGTCTTTTTTATTCTCCCATTTCCCATTTCTAATTCCCCCCCCTTGACCAAGAGGGGGATATTGAATATTTAAGGAGTTATTAATGGAAAAAAATACATTTGCGACATCTGCTTATATTGCCACTTCACCTGAGAGTGCCTTTGACTACCTCTGTAGTTTAAAAAACTTGGACGAGTGGACACTCTACAGCCGCATGAAAGAGCAAATTGATGAAGATACCTGGGTTGGTACAGCCTCTGGGTATCACAAAAATCTCTACTATCACGTCAAAAGACTCGAACACCCTCGTTTTTACGGCATTGAGTGGCACTGCGGCTTAGAGTATGAGAAATATTATCAAGTTTACCCAGTCCTGCTTTTCCCTTCCGACTACATTGAGCCGGGGACAGATGAAAAGGGTGTGTACTTCCACTGGTTGAGTTTTGTCGATCCAAAACGGCAGACTCAAATGATTATGCAGGGAATTCACGCGGTACATACTTCTGAGTGTCGTTCTCTCAAAGCTAATTTAGAACGCAAAGCTGGTCTTAATTCCGCAGCCAAGGGACGCTATTTTATTGATACTGACACTATTTACGTCGATGCCCCAGTGGAAATGGGCGTTGAGTTTTTGTCAGATCTGCGCCTGATGGATGATTGGGCACATTTGCTACATGCAGATGGCGAGATAACTGCCCACTCAGGTGAGTTTCGCGATGAATATAACCAAAAAGTAAAAGTGACTCTGGAAGTCAAACCCGTGAACAAATGGTACTTGTTGGAGCAGGAGTTCTTTTATCCAGATCAAGGATTTTATCAGCGCTCTCCAATGATGCTCATCCCAGCCTCTCATGCTTTCGGTGATCCAGAGGCTTCTGGTTTCGTCCTACATCGGATTACATTCTGGCGATCAGGTGAGTCTTTGCCCCACGGCAAACTTCAGATTGAAGACTTTGGCGCTGAGAGCATGAACATCAAACGTTTGGTTGAAGCTAAGGCAGGCAACCTAGAGTCATTCAACCGTGGAATGAGCTATCTACCGAAAAGTTAATGGTTAATCGTTAGTTGTTAGTAGGGGCGGGTTTAATTGTATGACTCGTCATGTAAAAACGAAAAACATTGTGAAACCCGCCCCCTACAGGTGTTATTTAGAACAATTAATACCAAACACTTAACAATCAATAATCAACAACTAACAACTAATAACGTAATGAAATTAGAACAACTTTCTAGAACATCTTTTACAGTAATTGCCGACAGTCTGGATAATCCCAAAGGTCTTTGCTTTGGTCCTGACGGTAGTCTCTACGTGGCAGAGGCGGGAACGGGAGGAAATGGAGCTAGCGTTCCATCACCAAGCGGTCAAGGTTCTTTAAGTTATGGTACTACTGGTGCTATCACTAAAATTGAGAATGGTACTGCTAAACGTATATTTACAGGACTCCCTTCCTTAGCATTTCCAGATGGGACTGGAGCTGCTGGTCCTCACGATATCAAGTTTGATGCTACAGGCAAAGCTTATGTTCTGATTGGGTATGCCGCCGCTCCTGCATTACGGGATACCACATTAGGTCAGACTGATTTAGGAAAAATTATTACTCTCGATTTCAATACAAATACGTGGATAAGTATCGTAGATATCGCTAATTATGAACTCTTTAATAATTCTGTATTAAGTAATTGTGAAGTTGTCAGTAACCCCTTGTCTTTATGTGTAGACGGAGATATAGTAGTATTCGTTGATGCTGGAGCCAATGACTTACTAAGTGTAAGTATTGATGGCAGTAATCTTAAGATAATTTCTGCAATTCCTCAACAAATATTAAAGAATCCAATATTCCCTTGTCCTGAGTCCCTCAATTTTGATCGCGGACACGTACCGCCTCCTAGTGCTTATCGTGAAGCGCCACCATCGCAAATTAGCATTCAATCAGTACCGACAGGAGTTGCTAAAGGTCCTGATGGCGCATATTACGTCAGCGAATTTACTGGTTTTCCCTTTCCTGAAGGTGGAGCAAAAATCTATCGAGTTGATGCTGATGGTCAACTCACAGTTTATGCAGAAGGTTTTACCCAACTGATTGATTTGGCTTTTGACGCTCTTGGCAACTTGTATGTTTTACAGCACGCCGATCAGTCAGGTTGGAAAGGAAAACTAGATGGTTCTTTAATCAAAATAGCTAGCGATCGCACGCGCACAACTCTCCTGAGTGGTAACGGATTAGAATCACCTGCCGCTTTGACCATCGGTCCTGACGGTGCTTTTTATATCATTAACCGAGGTGGTCGTCCAGGAGAAGGGCAAGTTATCCGTATTGAGGATAAATAAAAAGTTTCCTTTGTGAACCTACTTTAGTGTGTTCATTTCATTGCACAAGGGCAAGTGAAAACTGTTTGTAAATGGAGTTATAAACCCGAATTCAAACAATTCGGTCATACCGAGTTGCATTCCATCCTCACGTTGTGAGCCGCTGTTAACACACAACTAATACCAATTCCCTAAAACTTTGCTACACATCAAATATTCTGTAAGGGCGAACAGCCGTGACGCTCGTTCGCGAAGCGTCTCCCCTTGGGAGAAGACTCGCGCTTCGCTACGCTAACGCCCCTACCCACTGTATCTGTTGGCTTATGAGTGGAGAATTGGTATAACAACCTCTTTTGTTAGTAAATCTTCCATCCTGTAAAAAAAAGTAGAAACTTTCTGATTCTTTATTTCCTGGTAGTGCCAAGAAATACCTCACTCCAGTATGTATCAGCTACGAAAATCGTTCCCAGGCTGAGCTTGGGAACGACAAATAGCTTACGTACAAGTATAACTCAATTCATCAGTAGGTAATTATGAAGTTAGTCAAAAATTTGTCCGTAACCTTAGTCAGTGCTGCCTTGATGTTTGCGCCAGTAGCTGCAAAAGCCCATGAGAAACCTATATCTTTGGAGTACGAAACTTCCATCGGTAGACCTGCTGACCTAGCAAATGGCGAGTTTCCAGGTGTTCCCGGAACCCTTGCTGTGCCTCAGGGTATAGGAGTTGATGCTGATGGAAACGTCTACATCAGTAACGGTCGTGGTATTGACCGCGTCGATGTATTCGATCCTCAAGGTAACTTTATTAGATCAATTGGCAGCAGTGGTAGCGGTCCTGGACAGATCGACGAGCCATTAGACATCAAATTCAGCCCTGTTGATGGTAACCTCTATGTAGGTGATGGTTTTAACCAACGTATTGATGTATTCGATCCTCAAGGTAACTTTGTGAGATCCTTTGGTTCCTTTGAAGGTCCTATAGCGGGTAGAGGATTCTTTGGACCAGGGGGTTTCCAATTCGATAAGAGAGGCAATTTGTATGTCGGTGATTTTAGCGCTGATGTTGTTAAGGTGTATGGCAGAAACGGTAAACTCATCAAAACTATTGGTAGCTCAGGCACAGGACCTGGTCAGTTTCAAGGTCCTGCTGGATTAAACATATCCAAACGGACTGGGAATATCTTTGTGACTGACCAGTACAACAACCGCATTCAGGTATTCGATCCACGTGGGAACTTTCTGTATACCTTCGGCAGTGAAGGTCAAGGTGAAGGTCAGTTTGAAAACCCCATCGGTATCGAACTGGATGAGAATGATAATATCTACGTAGCTGATGCTGTCAACGGTCGTGTTGAAGTATTCACTGTAAAAGGTAAATTCATCACATCTTACGGTCAACCTGTCACCGATTCATCAGGCAATATCGTACCACCTCCAGCCCAAACTGGACCTACAGCTTCACCTTATGGCAACCCTCTGGACCTGACTCCAGGTAAATTCAATTGGACTGCAGGCGAACATTATGTAAATGGCAAGCTCTACGTCGGTGATTTCTTCCAAGGTCGCGTCCAAGTGTTAGACGTTAAAGGCGGCAAAGCTTCCCATCGGTAATTTCATCCAGGTGGTAGATATTAAAGGTAAAAAAACTGAAGTCTCTGAATAAGAGTACACGACACCCTTAATACCATTTCACGCATATGGTTGATACAAATGGGAAGCACTTCAAGAGGGTGGATCAGGGTGTAGAGGGAAAGAATTAGAGAAAAATCATTTGTATCAGGCATTGATAGTGAAATGGTAGAAAAGTGGGTTGACAAAATGAAGCTTCCCTTTTTCAGAGACTTCGGAGTATTCGCCCTCGAAAATCTCAATACCGTTTGGGACTTCTATTTGCAAAAGACAGCATTATAGTAAGAGGCTAAGGAAAAATTCATACCATGTCCGTTCGATTAACCTTGATACAAAAGAACCCCACCCCCAACCCC
>JAQYWN010000364.1 GCA_029379265.1 Rhizonema sp. NSF051 | reverse complement strand
CCTTGAGAAGGCAGTTATGCAATCAAATTGACTGTATAATCTATCACATTACATAGCTATACTCAGCCGACTGCCGTCACGCCGATGCAAGGGAGGGCAAGTTATCGGCTACAACTCAACTGCACCCTTCTACATATTCGACTTCAGGAAGTTGACCCGCTCTAAACGCAGTCACACGTTTGCCGTCAGTCTCGAATACAATCCGATCATTAGTATTCGCCCCATTTTTTGGCACTAATGTCAAGTAATGCCCACCATTAACATATTTATGTGGCGTGACTTTAATTTGTCCTGGGTAAAGCGACTTGATTTTGCTCTCAGTATCGCCAATGCGTGCGCCTCTAAGAGTAGTGATCTCGCTATTTTTCTGGACATCGACTCTAGCGATGCGATTATTTGTCACCATGAAGTTAAGATTTCGGAGTCCAGTTTGTGGCTTAACGTAGTAGCAACTGTTATTAGGCTGACTAGTTGGTACTAGGGGAGTACCACCGGCTTTTGACGCTTGGGCAACAGTCA
Source organism: Rhizonema sp. NSF051 (assembly GCA_029379265.1). Classification (GTDB taxonomy): domain Bacteria; phylum Cyanobacteriota; class Cyanobacteriia; order Cyanobacteriales; family Nostocaceae; genus Rhizonema. The sequence goes on along the minus strand of JAQYWN010000364.1, from coordinate 7,310 downwards.
TACCAACTCGGACTGTGTCGATACCGTTAATGACAACTTTCGATTGGTTTGTTAACGCTGCTTGTGCTATTCCTACACCGAATGCAGAAACTGCAAGCGTGCCAATGCACAACGTTAATAATTTATATTTGCTGAAGATAGTAAATTTGTTAGTTAATATTGAACTAACTTTACCTACAAATTCCAGTGGGAATATTCCAGAAAAACTTGCGGCTCAGGGGATGGCATTGCTCGAAAGGAGTGAAGGCAAGGGTATAAAGGATTTGGCGAGTTTCTTGTTGGATAGAGTCGGATATAGTAGCAGCAGGTCGAATTTGCCCGATTTTACCTTGAGCGATCGCTCCAAAATGCTATCCGACTTGTCTCCCAATTATAGCTTTACTACTCTTCCACACTGTTTAAAACTCTGATAAACTCCCCCCACCCACAATAAGCAAAATCTGACTTCTCATAAAACTGACAATAACCTCTGAGTGGCAAATAAATTGACAACCCCTTCACACGCTCAAATCTAACACCTGAAGTTACATTTGCCAAAATTAGCTGCGGTTTAACTTCAAGAATCATTAAATCCATCACTTCATCTATAACGTTGTTCAATTCATCACTATCTCCAGCATACTTATCTTGTAACACCTTCAAAAAATCATACAAATCCACAAAGTCTTTATCATAGAAGCACACTACTTTACGTTGAGCATGGTATAATGCATTTTCAGTATAAATATCTTCGCTAGCGAGCAATTGACGTAAAACTGCGGCTAATCGACCTACTGCCTCTACTAGTTTCTCTATCACTGTCAGATTAATTGCAGATTGGGTAATTGGAGTTACACTGCCCCGTGATTCTCCCTCGTAGTAACGCCCGTACTCCTGTACAATTAATTTTGCCAGCGCTTCAGGTGTCATAGCTGGATTAGTGGTTAAGGTTAGCAAGATGGGTGTGTAGGGATAACCTGACAGAGGTTCATTTTCTTGGGATGCAACCATGTAATTAGCATTTGCCCGTAGCTGGTATGCTACTTCCACCATGCTCATGAGACAAGCATCCATGCCAATTAAGCTAACTTTTTTACCTGTCTGTTCCTCAGCTTCCCGAAACGCCTGCTGAAGTTTAGCATTATCGAGGAAGTCCAACGATGAGTCATCAAAGGCGATCGCTCGCGATTCCTCGTCTTCTAATTTCAGCACCTCCAGCACTGAAGAAAGGAAAAAGGCATTCTGTAGCCGTCGATGATTGCGGGTGAGGGAACGCACCTCATCCTCACTCGCCTGAATCTCAACTCCACGATTTCTCGCAAAGGCGTAGATATCATCTTCTTTCCACCCAGTACCATGATTCCAGAGGATAACTGTGTAGTTTTCTGCGGGATAATTCTCAATTCCCCAAACAATGAAGTCTCGCAAGGAACGAGGAGCGCCCATATTTTGCTCGGGTATGTTCTCAATTTGCCTGGGTTCTAGAGTTGGACGAATATAAATGCGATAAGTGTGTTCGCGGTCAGTTAGGGTATCAAACTGCACTAAGACTGCTACCTCGTCAGTAGAACCCACTGCCTCCATTTCTTGAATATCTTGATACCCTTGCTCCTCCATTAGAGCCATCAACCGTTTGCCTTTGAGCTGCTCGAAAACTTTACCATTATCCCCTGCCATGTAGACCATCAAAGTCCAGCGACGATTTGTTTGGGTCATATTTCAATACTGTTGTGTTCGGTTGTAGGGTATGAGATAATACATAGAATTACGCGTTCTGCCCTGAAGTAGATTTAATGAACCGCCAAGAACGCCAAGAAAGAAGTGAAGAAGATAGGTAATAGGTTCGTAGTTGCGCTTTAGCGCTCTTAACAGTTTGTGAACGTTAAAGCGCAACTACAAACATTATGAGGTGATAATTTGGTTTTTGAGTTCGGCAAGTAGTTTCTCTGCTTGGGTGACATTTCGTTGATTAATCGCTTCTTCTAGGCGTTCCATGTTATATGTCTTTTCTTTATTAACTATGCGTCGCAGTTGGGTTAACTCCTCTTTCAATTGGAAAAGACTACTGGTTAGAGCATCTTCATCTTGATGTACTTCAGCTTCTTTGAGTTTTTGCTCTACCTCTTGCTGAGTCATGCGGTAAAAGCGATCAAAAGTTTTCTCTACTGGTTTACCTTCGCTGCTGATATCTTCTGCCAGAACATGGAGAATGCCATCATGATCAACTTTAAACATACAGTTGACGCGAATTTCTCCAGCAGGACGGGGAGTTTCTAAGTTGAGAATGACTTCGCCAATAAATTCATTATCAACTGCAATTGGTCGTTCACCTTGATAAATACGGAAGCGGATATTTTCTTGTCCGTCGCGTTGGGTAGTAAAAGCTTGGGAACCCTTGCACCACTTGGTGACTGGAATCGACTCGTTGGCAGAAATGATGACATCCATTTTACCACTAGCTAACTCAATTCCTAAGGACAAAGGCGTAACGTCCCATAATTTCACTTCGTCCTTGAGATAGCCGCAGAGTCTTGCTCCGAGAACAGCCGCACCTCTGGCGACTGCTTCATCTGGGTTAACAGAGTCATTGATTTTCCAGCTGTAACGTTCTCGAAGTGCTGCCTTGATTGCGGGAAGTCGAGTTTGTCCCCCAACTAGCAATACTTGATCAATGTCTGCTGGCTTCAGCTTTGCTTCTTTTAAAGTTGCATCACACCTCTCTAAGGTGCGGTTGATGAAACTTTGCACGAGGTCTTCTAGTTTGGTGCGTGTCAGCGTTGCTTCTAGCCCTAAAATAGTGAAGAGGTTGGGAACGCTAATTGCGTACTCTGTGGTTTGGGTAAGGGCAATCTTGGCGATTTCGGCTGTTTTCCGTAGTAGCGATCGCAACCTATTGTCTTCCTCAACGGGTAAGTCTACACCGTGCTGCTGCTGAAACACTTTTTTCATCCAGCCCACAATTGCTAAATCAAAATCGTCACCGCCTAAGTGCGTATCGCCACTCGTCGCCTTAACTCGAAACAACCCCCGTTCAATCTGCAGAATCGAAATATCGAAAGTGCCACCACCCAAGTCGAATACGGCTACTGTTTGAGGTTCAGTACCCAAGCCAAATGCCAAAGCCGCAGCAGTCGGCTCATTAATTATCCTGGGAACTTGCAAACCAGCGAGTTCTCCTGCCTCCTTCGTTGCCTGACGCTGAGATTCGCTAAAATAAGCAGGAACAGTAATTACCGCTTGCGTAATTTTCCTACCTAAACTTGCCTCAGCATCTTCCTTCAGCTTACGCAGAACTTCGGCGGAAATTTGGGTTGGGGTGAGGATAAGCTCACCGATGCGGACAGCAACTTTGCTCTGCTCGACTTTCTCAATCTGGTAGGTAACTTGGCTTTGGTCGATGCGTACTCGCTCGTCACGAAAGGTACAGCCCATGAAACGCTTTACAGAGTATATCACTTGAGTGGGATTGCTGGTGATGCAACCCAAGGCAGATTTACCGACAATGGGTAGATTAGTTTGAGTATTGAACATCACAACCGAGGGAGTGATTCTGTCTCCTTCAGAATTGTTCAAAACTTTAGCCTGTCCTGTTTCTGGTTCCCAAATGGCAATAGCTGAATTGGTTGTCCCTAAGTCAATCCCTAGAATATCTAAGTCGTTCACTGTTTACTCCTCATACGATTTTCGATTTTGGATTGCTTATATAGGTGTAGCAACTTAAACCGCAGGGTGTGCCTATCCACACTTTGGTTTCACCATCACCAGTGCCGATTGTCAACGCTGTTACCCGATTTGCCCCTAAACCACTGTTGTGGACGTTGAATTCATTGGCTACTTGCCAAGAATTATCCTGACTCACCAAGCAAAAAAGCCCCAAATCTGTCCCAATCCATAAACTGTTAGTGTTGCCATCCCATGCTAAAGTTGTAATTGTTCGACTTTCAAGGCTGGGTATAATCTCCCATTTGTCGAAGTTGCCCACATACAGTCCCCGATCAGTGCCAACCCAAAGCTGTTCTGACTCGCCTTTGGGAATCGCTAACAAGCACCGAATTTGAGTGCCACCCAAAATACCACTCACTGTCGTCACTAGCATAGTATCAGGTTTGTAGAGCAACAATCCGGCTGAAGTTCCTAACCAAACATGGTCTGTGACGGCTTGGGCAACTGATTGCAACCATCCTTTCACAGGCAGTTCCTGAGCCCGAATCACCTTGCTCCAAATGAAATCTTTGTAGTGATATATACCGTCTAAACCTCCTGCCCAGCACTGAGAACTATGTCCGGTAGTCAGTGCTAGAATCGGCTCAGTAATACCTGGAATGTTATCTACTTCATTTTGTTGTTTTAAACCGTGTAAACCGCTAGACCAACTGGCAACCCAAACAGTCTGTTGATCAAGACTGGTGACGATGGCGCGAATATCTTGTGTTCCCAGTCTATAGCGTCGCCAATTCTCAGAAAATAGATCCAAACGAAACAAACCGCGAGGTGTGCCAATCCATAAAATAGAACGTTCTCCTAATTGTTGCACTGATAACGCCTGTACTAAATTACTGAAGGTAGTTGGGGAGCGATCGCTTGAGGGCAAACCAATCACATCAGGCGCTGTATCCGTCAAGTGTAGGCGCATCTTTTCTTTCCCACCCCGCAACAGCCCATCATGCGTGCCAATCCACACTTCCTCATCACTGCCCACTGCCAAACTGGTAATGGGCGTGTTTAGTCGCTTTTCGCTAATGAATGTCCAACCAGTTTCCGTTGCTATACCTATTCTTCCCCCGCAAGCTGCCCATACTCCTTGAGAATGGGGTGCAATGACAGTAATTTCAATACTATATTTAGTATCAATTATATATGTTTGGTTTGTCGTTAGGTCAATCCGCACCAGTCCCCTAAACATACCTAACCACAAATTTTGGTTTTGACGAGCCAGAGTGAGGATATCCGGCTGAACACTATCGCTAGCCCGTACCCAACCTGATTCTTGGTAATTATGGACACCTTGAGCATTACAGAGCCAGATATCATTTTCGTGAGCGATCACCATTGCTCTGGGGGGAAAACCCGCAGGAGGTAATTCTCTAACAGGTTTACTTTCTGGATTGTTAATGGCATAGATCCCGTTAGTAGTTCCAGCCCAAAGCCTACCAGTAGAGTCTACTGTTAAACAGCTTACCTTGACCTCCCCCAAAATACGGTAAGGTTGCCAAATGTCATTTTTTAGGTAGTAAATGCCAAAATGCTCGTGAGCCGCCCAAACTTGGTTCTTACCATCTACCACAACAGCCAATATTGAGTTACCTGGCAAACCATGTTCACTACCGTAGCGAACAAATCGGTTTGCGTCCAGTTTCCAGTGCAGCACCCCTCCTCCTGTCGCCAGCCACAAATCCCTTTTAACTGGATCGAAAGCCAAATTCCGAATATGACGCTGACTAGCTAAGTTAGACCATAGTATATAAACCTTAGCACTTGTTTGTTCTTGTTGCGGTCCTGCATCAACGACTGGGATAGGTAAATTTTCACTCCCTACTGGCACAGGTAAATCAAGTTGGTAGTCATGGCTGCTCATATACTGGTAATCCGCGCCCACTCATCCTTTAGTTTGTTCAATTCAGCTTGTAATTCGTAATTTTGGTCTTCCTGCTGCTCTTTACATTGATTGAGAAAATTGTGCCAGTCTTTTTGACCTTTTTGGCGCTGCTGCCACAATCCGTAACGCTGATCCTGATACAAAAGCTCTGTTGCTCGCTGTAAGTTCTGCAACTGTCGGTTGAGCGCTTGTTTCCAAATCGTGAGGCGACTTTGCTGTTCTGTCAAGCTTTCGTGCGAACTGCACTTCGTCCATACAATACCCCAATGTAATTTTTCCAAAACCTCAGCTAAACTGACAGTAGAGTCACTACATAATCCCTGAAGATTTGCCAATAAATCCGCATCTTCATCGTTGACATCAGGCTCTAAAACCCGAAAAATATGCTGTAGTAACATATCTTTCTCCACTGCTTCTGGATCTTGTAAGGATTCTGTTGTTTTTTCCTCCTGGATGTCGAGAAAATTATTTCGCTCATCCTGCTCCTGAGTGTCATCTTCCTTGTTAATTTGAGCGCGAAGGGTAAAAATTTCCGCTTGTAGGTGCATACAGGAGCGACGCAACCCCCCGACAACTGCCTGAAATTCATTGAAAGCCTCTGCTAGATTCGCTTCTAGTGGGGCAATCTTCTCCCGCTCAGTCGCAATTGAGGAACGCAGTTGCTGTAGTTGTGCCAGTAAATTATCGATACTTTCTTGGGTAATTTCTGAGGTAGATGTAGGTTTTGTCATCGGTTAAACCTCATTGCAGCAGGAGCTTGAGCTATTTTATAATAAGGGGAGCTGTACAGACCGTAGGCAAGTCCCAAGGGATTATTGTACTCTTCTAGAAAATACCGCCGAGTTTCACATAATGCTTTGCCAATCATCATCTTTTCACTGATGAAGAATTCATAAAACTTTTTAGCAAAGGCAGCAGCAAATAAATCTGGTACTGCACAAGCGGTAGCAATCACTGCGGCTGCACCATGCTGAATAAACTTCTCAGGCAAGTTGAAAGTTTTCCTCAATTCATCAACACCGCCTGCTGACTGGCAAGCATTTAGGAAAATCAGTGGTTGACACTGGAATGCACCACTTACATCACTAAAATTGTATGTTTCTAACTCAATTTCTTGAGCATTAATGTCATCTGTAATTAAGGAAATAATTAAAGCATCGACCTCATCTTCATACTGACGAGAGGGGCGACAATGACAGGCAAAGTGAAGGATGTTGTGCTGAGTTTGGTAGAGGTGGGCGACCAAAGCTTCACCATCTTCTAACTTTTTGAGTTCGTTAGAAAGTTGCAGTAAATAAAATTTACCAATAGTTCTGACTAACTTTTCAATTTCTGGTTGTTCTTGTTGAGGAGCATGAATAAGTCTATGATGTAAGCAAAACAGCATATTTAAAGGTAAAACTTGCTCTAGAGAAGCAGTTTTACTAGGAGCAAGGTTACGAGCAATTGGATAGCGGAATCCCCAGAACATTTCTGTGTCGCCTTTTTGGTATTCTCCTTCATAAAGTACCTCCCAAGGAAAAGGAAGTAGCTTGGAAACAAAGATAGGAGCAAACCTCATTAATTGAGAATACTGATATGTAGTTTTTTGAGCATCTTCATTAAAAAATTCTTGGTAAGCTCGCCGTCCCCATTTAGCTAATAATTTCAAATAATAGTCACGTTCTTCTGTGGTTAGCTGCAACTGCTTCTTTTTGTTTATATTCCTTTCAATTTCCTGAAAACACTTTAATAC
>JAQYWN010000363.1 GCA_029379265.1 Rhizonema sp. NSF051 | reverse complement strand
ATATCATAAATTAAGAAAATTTTAAAAAATTAGGAAAATTTACAGCAATTCTCATCCTAAGAATGATTTTCACACAACCACTTCATTTAGCCCACATTCCATTATCAAGATAATGGAATGTTATTTGATGGCTATTGAACAGATTTTTTAAGCTTCCAATATTTTAATAAATAAATCATGCGTCATTACCCGAAGATGTTAACCTAAGTGGTTATGGGTAAGAGTTGTAGCGCTTATAGCCCTACTGATCCGCGAACTATTACCGAAGCCGGACTTTCGGCTACAAAACGCTCAAATAGTTGTTCTATAATCGTTCTAGCTATTCCTAAGTTACTAACTTTATTTTTTCAACTAACTATAATTTGGGGAAAATTACAAAACCTTGAAAGACTTGGTTTTGCATGTGTGGGAAGTGCGTACCCGTGAAGTCTTTTTACACCCATGTGTTCTAATTGTGTTATAAGTATAGGTATATCATCTATTTGTTTGTTTGTAATTATGGGTTCAGTAGGCAGAAACATGAATATATAACTATCCTGTGTTTTTAGCAAAATATCGCAAGATATACTTATTTGTTCCTATTTTTCCTAACTCATTAAAAAATGGGTGAACAGGGAGGCATTAAACTCAAGCTTGTTGCATATATACACAACTTTTTTGAGATAAATAAATGTGGGATTACGAAGATTTATTCAAAACTATTGAAGAATTAGTGATGCATCATTCTCCTAGTGGTGCAGAAGCAGAGATTAACCAATACCTCATGCAGCGATTTGCAACATTGGGAGTGGAAGTTTGGTGCGATCTCGCTGATAACATCATTGCTAAAATACCAGGATTAGATTCCAGCCGTTCGATAGCGATCACCGCTCATAAAGACGAAATTGGCGCGATTGTCAAGACGATAGGTGATGAAGGTAGAGTTGAAGTCCGCAAATTGGGTGGTGCGTTTCCGTGGGTTTATGGGGAAGGAGTTGTAGATTTACTAGGAGACAACAAAACCATTAGTGGTATTCTCAGCTTTGGTTCTCGGCACGTCTCCCACGAATCACCCCAAAAAGAACAGCAGGAAAAAGCTCCTGTCAAGTGGGAAAAGACTTGGATTGAGACAAAATGCACGACTGCTGAATTAGAAGCAGCTGGTATTCGGGCTGGAACCAGAATGGTAGTGGGTAAGCATCGCAAGCATCCCATCCGGTTGAAGGATCATATTGCTAGTTACACTTTAGATAACAAAGCTTCTATTGCCATTCTCCTCGCTTTAGCCGAAAAACTCAAGAAGCCAGCAGTCAATGTTTATCTAGTTGCATCAGCAAAAGAAGAAGTAGGAGCAATTGGGGCGCTTTTCTTTACTCAACGTCAGCACTTAGAAGCTTTGATCGCTTTAGAAATTTGTCCGCTCTCATCAGAATATCCGATCAAAGATGGAAAAAGTCCTGTCATACTTTCTCAAGATGGCTATGGAATTTACGATGAAACACTGAATGAGCAATTATGCCAAAGTGCTAAGCAACTCGATATGCCAGTGCAGTTAGCAATCTTAAGTAGTTTTGGCAGTGATGCTTCTATTGCGATGAAATTTGGTCATGTCGGACGTGCTGCTTGTCTGGCTTTTCCCACACAAAACACTCACGGCTATGAAATTGCACACTTAGGGGCGATCGCTAATTGCATCGATTTGTTACAAGTATTTTGCGAAACTGTCCCGCCTCATTAGGCAACTTGAAGCGTCTTGGGTTCCGGGATGGCAACGCCATCCGCAAGCCAAGCTTCCAAGTACATTTCAATCACTTCTTCACCATTATGAATTGCTTCGGAACGGTTTTTTCCATAAGTGCAAGGCATGACGACAAGATCGGCAAACTCTGGGATCGTAACTAGGAAAAGCTGATCTTCATCAGACCATTGAACAATCATACTGTATCGATTCATAAATCCTCGTCCTCCCTTAACTCTTCTAGTGCAGTAAGTAGCGCGTGTAGTTTTTTTTCTAGGTAGATTGGCACATCATCTCCATCCTTACCTGAGATTGTCAGTACTTTTCCTAGTAGAGGGTGCCGCCAACGCTCATGTCTACCCTTGCCGCCCTTGGGCGCAAACAACCAATTGAGATCAACCAAAGTCAAAAACCACTAAGGCAACCGTTACGCATTAAAATAATTTCAGAAAGGTTGATAAAGGGTATCAGCAAATACAAATGCCTAAAACTGTTGCCGACGTGATGAGCCGTAACCCGATTGTGGTACGGACGGAAACTCCTTTGAATGAAGCTATTAAAATTTTGGCAGAACGACACTTCAGCGGGCTACCTGTTGTGGATGACTCTGGTCAACTCGTGGGTATTATCTCAGAAACTGACTTAATGTGGCAAGAAACAGGTGTGACACCTCCTGCTTACATTATGTTTCTTGATAGCGTCATTTATTTACAAAATCCTGCCACCTACGAACGCGATCTCCATAAAGCACTTGGGCAAACAGTTGGGGAAGTTATGAGCAAAAACCCCATTACTATTTCTCCAGAGAAAACGGTAACAGAAGCTGCCAAACTCATGCACGATCGCAAAATCCATCGCTTGCCAGTACTTGACAGCGAGAGTCAAGTCACTGGTATCCTCACTCGTGGTGATATTATTCGGGCAATGGCAGCAAGTCAAGATTAGTGGTTGTTAATGGCTAATGGTTTGGTAAAACAATCAACAATTAACAAAATACCTTAAAAAAGAGAGATAACTAAATGAGCATTACTCCCGAATCTGTAAAGCAGTTGCTCAGTTCAGAGGATCTGGGCGATCGCTTACGTGCAGTTAATCAAATCCGTCAATTGGAACCAGTTGTCGGTTTTGAATTGATTCAAAGTGCCGTTACAGACAGCAATACCCGTGTCAGATACTCAGCCATCAGTCAAATAGATACTCTTGGTGGGCAAGATTTAGACTTGTCGTTGAAAATATTGCGCGATCGCTTGCTTAACGATCCTGAACCTGATGTGCAAGCAGCAGCAGCAGACTGTTTGGGTGCTTTAAAGCTAGGAGAAGCGTTTGACGATTTACAAGAGCTTTACCAAACAACCAACGAGTGGATTGTAAGATTTAGCATTATCGCCGCATTAGGAGAGATGGGCGAACCACGAGCTTTTGAATTACTCAAAGAGGCTCTTTCTTCTGACAATGAATTAGTCCAAACTGCTGCTATTAGTTCTCTTGGTGATTTAGGCGATACACAAGCCGTTCCCCTGCTAACCCCCTATGCGACACATCCAGATTGGCAACTCCGCTATAGACTTGTACAAGCCTTAAGTCGTTTAGGCACTACAGATGCTAAATCCGCATTAGGAACTCTCGCAAACGATCAAGTAGAAGCAGTCGCTACTGAAGCTAAAAAAGCTTTGGGTAACAATTGAGCCTCTTGCAATGTAGCAGTCCTGTTTAATTTCTGAAATAAGAGACGTAGAGTGGGAAATGCCTCACTGCCGTTCAACTCAACCTACTAGTACCATCATGAGCTAATAAACATCGTCATGAGTACCAATGTCTAATAAAAGAACAACTTGTTCCCCACTCTCGTCATCAGTTTTCAGTGAGAAAACAATGCGACAATCGTATCCACAAGAGCATGAAAGCAAGGAGTGAACGAGCCGGCGTCAATCGGCTCTACCTCAATTTCACGCAATAACTCTGCCACAGTTTGCTTGGCTTGGGCATCATCACCACAGTAAAAAACGGTTGCATCCTGCTCACCAAATTTTCGTGAAGGAGAGTACAAGACTTCTGCAAAAATGGGTAATGCTTCCACAACCATTGCGCCAGAAGCAAGCTTTGCAATCTCCTCTGCTCCTGAAGTCGTAGTTCCCACCGCCATCCCGCTCATATCTGGTGTCAGTGCATTAACGCAGCTGAAGAGAATCTTCCCCTCTAACGAACCAGCAGCTTGCAACGCATCTGGAACAGCTGCCCAAGGCACAGATAACAAAACTACATCAGCGAATTCTACTGCCTCTGCTGGTGTACCAACACGAACACCAGGAGCAATTGATTGTGCCTGGGATTTCAGCTTCTCAATATCTCGTGAGTAACTAAGCATCAAATTGTGACCATTTTTCGCCCAGAACTTTGCCAAGCCACCACCCATTTTACCACTACCAATGATACCAATGTTCATCTTTTTGTTTTTTTTATTAAAGTACAAATTGCTTTCATGGCTTATGCCCATCAAGAGTGAAAATACAATGATTCAAGTGGAGCTAAAGCTATCAGCCTGCCTGTTTTGTAGTACCTTTCGCTGCAACTTTTCTGAGTAAGTATCTGCAAACAAACTGCGCTTCGGTAGCTCTTCGGATGATTTTTCTATTGTTAGATTCTCTAAAGCATCAGCTACTTATCTGGAGATTACCAATTACAGCATCCTTTAGCACTGGATACATAATGTATTCAAACGGAAAGTTTATAGCACTGACGATATTTTCAATAATCTTTCCGTTTCTGAAAGTCAGTATGTGAACCTCCTTGAGGAGTACTATCTGATTAGTAGCTTTCACACCGTAATAGTCCTTCTTGAAAATAGTCGTTGCGGTAAAGCGTACCACAACTTTGTCATCAACACCAAAGATGTCGTCAATGACAAAGTACTCTACTGGCCATGAGTCAGCAAATTCAGAGAAGATTTGCTTGTAGTTTTCTATTCCTTGAATTGGTTCAGCAGGACTTAATCCTGTTGTGACTTGGATGTTTGGCTCTATCGTTTCATCGAACGCTTTCAGATTACCCTTAGCAATACCTTCATTAATAAATTGCTTCGCAACCTCAATGTTTTGATGTACTTCTGTCATGATTTCCTTTTCAGATTAAAGTTAACGGATGAGCAAGAATCGAACCATTCATACTAGGTATAAAAATGACAGTACTCTGCTTTACTTACTACTTACACTTATTCATCAACTTTTGAATAAAAGTTTTTGTTGCTGTAGCTATGGTGTAATCTCTTTGGGTGGTGTAAGAGTTGCCCAACGCTCAGCAATTTTGCCATTAGCTAACCTCCAAAGGGCAAAACCTTTAAACTCTATCTTTTTCCCAGTCGAAGAATCTGTTGCACGCCATGTATTGCGTACCATTACTTTGTCATCCTCTGCAATGATGTCCTCAATCGTGACATGGATATCTGGATACTTCACATATGTCGCCTCCATCATCTGTTTCGCGGGTTCAGCCCCAATAGCTTCTCCATAAGGTTCATCATGATCCAAGAAATCCGACGCGAAATTCTGGTAAGCGATCGCTGAATTCTGACGATTAACGAATTCCTCGAAATGATTGCAAATAAAGGTCTTGTTTTGTTCTTGCTGTTGCATATTCATGCAGATATTCTGTCTAGTACTGAGCGTAAAAAGTTTAGGACAACTGCCTCAAAAGGCTACTGATTTGCACAGCAAAGATTTGTTTACCCTGATGGTAAAAGTTTGTTAGTGAAACTTTTTGAACTGCATACCAGTATGCAAATCTAAGTATAAAGGTTAGACACCTCGACCTTCTGTCCCAAACCTATACGAGGTTTCTAGAAGGTACTATTAAGCGACTGTAATTCTAGATGAGAGTATACACCAGAGAGGTTTCACAACCTTCAAGTTCGAGATCCCTATTAAGTCTGATCCATGGACGATGTCAATGATATGGAACACATTAGTTGACAAGGACTATGCTAACAGTTGGCTGCGTGAAACTATCAAAACTATTTGCCATCAGATATAAATTTTAACCACTATACACTTGCGGCCAAGTTGTTGCTAGGAAAACTGCAACGGCTGCGATCGCTAACAACCCCTGAATCAAATTCCCAATCAGTGTACCTGCAACAATTCCAATCCCTGCCTTCACAGCCACTTGGAAATTTCTCTGATAAAGAAATTCACCAACAATAGCTCCTAAAAGAGGTCCTAGTAAAATTCCCAACAATGGACCGCCAAATGGTAAAGTCGGCAATAAGCCAAAAAATCCCAGCAGCAAGCCCACAACTGATCCAATTTGTCCCCACTTACTAGCACCTGCTTTTTTTGCTCCCAAATAGCCCGCTAAAAAATCAATTCCTATACCTAGAACTAAAACAGTAATTGTCACAATCAGTGGAATTTTTATAGAAAGAAAAGAGCCACTGACAAAACCCCAAACAATAATCGCAAGTAAAATTAAACTCGATCCAGGAATAGCCGGAACCACCGCGCCAACAATTCCCACAATCATGACGCCAATCACGACCCAATAAACAATCGGCAAATAATTTGTGTCCATTAGATTTTCTTCTTCTCCTACTCCCTATTCCCTACTCCCTCATTTAAAGTAACAGCTAATTTATCAGCAATTCCTGCAATCCAATTTTCATCTTGTTTTGTATAACTTCGAGGAGCATTTGCTCCTAAAATCAGGACACCTTGTTTGCCAATTGGTTGACAAATTACTCCTTGAGTGTTATATGGCAAATAATCAAATTCAATTCGTCCCGGATATACTTTCAGGTCAACTAAATAAATCGGCTTTTGTTTTTCCAGCACTCGGTTTAAAATCGGTCCGGCGACAACTTCTGATTTAGCACCTAAAATTCCGCGACGTAACAAAACTTTACCTAAATAAAACACGACAAGCGATCGCGTAACTGTATTCGTTAATAATAAATGCGATGCCCAAGCTAGTTCAATTTTTATAGCTTCTGGCAAGTCAGGGGCAAGCACGAAACCTTCAGTTCCTGTTAGTTGTACAGCATCAGGCAATCGTGGCTGTACTTGCTGCCATATTAAACCTGTCAAAATTAATACTGCACTCAAAATCACACCCAATGCATCCCCACGTGCTTGGGAGTCAGTTATCGCTGGTGTGAGCAACCGATTTATCAGTAAAAGGATTGCTCCCAACCCACCAACAACGAGTGGTAGACGCCGTAAAACTCGATTGGTATCAGTTTTAGCCATACATTTTAGAACAGTGAGGAGTTATGAATTCACTCCTCCCTCGTATACGGGCGGGTTTGGGAAGAGAAGAGTGAGGAGTGAAAATATGCACCTGAATTAAACCCGCCCTGACTCACTCCTCTCCTGGTTCAATAATCCGTTGAAATAAATATCCTGTCCCTCTTGCAGTCAGAATCAATTCCGGGTTACTGGGATCGTCCTCCAACTTTGCTCGCAGACGAGATATATGTACATCTACGACACGGGTATCGACATGGCGTTCAGGTGTGTAGCCCCATACCTCTTGCAAAATCTCCGAACGGGAAAAAGCTTCTCCAGAACGGCTGACAAGCAACTCCAGCAAGCTAAACTCCATACCCGTTAACCGAATACGTTCATCACCCTTATAAACTTGCCGCTTGTTTGTATCAATTTTAATACTGCTGACGTGAATCACTCCCGAACTGGGAATACCAGAAGCGCCAGTTTTGTCTACTCGTCGCAGTACTGAACGAATACGGGCTTCCAACTCTTTAGGGGAAAATGGTTTAACTACGTAATCATCAGCACCCAATTCCAGACCAGTAATGCGATCAGCAACGTCCCCTAAGGCTGTTAACATAATAATAGGGACATCTGATTCCTTTCGTAACTCCTGACACACGCCATAGCCGTCTAGCTTTGGCATCATCACATCCAAAACGACTAAATCAGGCTCAGCTTTGCGAAAAGTATCCAAAGCTTCCTCTCCATCGCCAGCCGTCACGACATCATAGCCAATCATGGAAAGGCGCGTTTCCAAAATTCGACGAATGCTGGCTTCATCGTCTACCACCAGAATTTTTTCTTTATGGCTTTCCAATTTTATCAACGCTCCTTAACTGAAATTTTTCCTGATTAACTTTTACTACCATATTATTAAG
>JAQYWN010000362.1 GCA_029379265.1 Rhizonema sp. NSF051 | reverse complement strand
GGAGCGCGCAGACATTTTTGTTGTTCTCCATCCATAAATGGAGGGGCTTGAAACCTTTGCACGCAGGGGAAGGAAAGAATTTTTCCCCCAGCAAGACTGCACCCTTCTCCCCTGCCTCTTGGTCAGAATGAGCGCATGAATTCTATACGATTCGTAGATGAATAAAGGGGTTTAATACCATAAAATTTTTAATTTTGTGGTATTCAATTGTGTCTGTGGTTTGAATCCCCCACTAATTAATTTTGACTACTGACGAATGATTATTTGACTTCTTCTTCATCCTATGTCCTATCTCCTGAATTCTCTAAAAAAAAGTCAAAAAATCAAAAAGATTATCTTGGGTTTGTGTTCAAAAGTTGAACTATACCTTTAAATAAGGCAACTGTCAACAAATATAAATGAGGATAAACAATTATGGAAGAACGACCTAATGTTGGTCCCTTTGACCCCCTACTGGATGTACAAGGTGTTAAAGGACCACAAGATATATTTGGCAATATTTCTTCATCCATCAGTATCAAATTTTCTTTACGAACTGTGAGATTTTTATGTCAATATACTTAGCATTTACCCTACAATTTACATATAACTGTGCGATCGCATAGGTGTCGAGGCTTACTTTTACTATAATTTAGTTGAAAATCGGTTATAGATATGCAAACTGTTATAGAGTTACGCAAGAAAGTAAAAGGTCAATCTTTTCCACAGATAGTTCATACAACTATCTCAGACAGAAAATTTCTAGCTCGATTAATTTATACCGATATGACTAAAGTTTTTTATTCTCTTAATCTTATTAGATATCGTCTTCGATACCCTAATGTAAATTTTGGCAGTGATGTCAAGATAAGAGGTAGTTTTTCAATAAAAGGAAATGGGCAAGTCGAAATTGGAAATAACTGTGCATTTCTAGGAAATAAAAATTTGCAAAACAAACTTATTACTGGAGATGCTACATCTAAAATTACCATTGGAAACAACTGTGTCTTCAAGGGAACAACTTTATCTATAGAAGAAAATGGGCAAATAGAAATAGGTCATTCCTGTTCTTTTGCTGTTAATAGCTTTATACCAAATCAAGTCTTGATTCAAGATAAAGAAGCCAAAGTAAGCATTGGAGATTACTGTTATTTTAATGGTGCAACTGTTATGGCAAAGAAATATATAGAGTTTAAAAGGCAATGCTTGGTAAGTGATAGCATGATTGTGGATACCAACTACCATAGTGTTGAAATTAATCGAATGGCTCCGAATGCAAAAGAAAAAGTCAAACCTATATACGTAGGTGAAAATGTTTGGCTTGGCAGTCGGAGTGTCATTATGAAAGGTGTTTCTATTGGAAACAATTCAGTGATTGGATTAGGAACGATTGTTCGGCAGCCAGTTCCAGAAAATGTTATAGTTATCGGAAATCCACAGCAGATAGTCAAAAAGTTAGATACAAACATCCCACCCTATATTTGCTCAGAAGTATAAGTAGGTCGGTACAAATAAAAGCTTGATGAATCAACAACCCTCAAAGACAAATTTACTTTCAAAAGAAGACCGCGAGCTTCTTTTACTCTTAAGGGAGCAGGAACCTGCTAAATCATTACCAGAACGACCTCTAACAGCAGGAGAACGTGCTGCTGATTTCGTCGCCTCCACAGTTGGCTCTTGGAAATTTATTATTACTCAGACTGTTATTTTAATCGCTTGGATAATTATAAATGTGACAGCTTGGTCCAAGCATTGGGACCCTTACCCTTTTATTTTACTCAATTTAATGCTGTCGTTTCAGGCTGCCTATACTGGTCCAATTGTAATGATGAGCCAGAACCGATCTAGTGAGATTGATCGCAAGCGGGCGCAACAAGATCTTGATTGTGATTTACAAGCAAACTTAGAAATTAAACTCGTGCATGAAAAGCTCAACAAGTTTCGAGAAATTGAGTTACTCGAATTAAAAGTGAAGCTGGAACGTATAGAGAAATTACTTTTAGATGCCCAAGAACATAACTCTCATTAGCGATCTTTAACTTGGAGGTAACAACATGCAAATCACTAAACGCAATGTCGAGTTGAGAGTTGATGACAGTTTAATGCGTGTCTACGTAGCAACCCCCAAGCCTACAGGACATTATCCAGGAATTGTCTTTTACAGTGATATTTATCAGTTGGGTAGTCCAATGATACGTCTTGCTAACTACTTAGCAGGACATGGCTATGTCGTCGCAGCTCCAGAAATTTTTCATCGAACGGAACCAGTTAGTCTCGTGATGGAACCAGACGACTTTGGGCGGATGCGAGGCAACGACAATGCGCGTCGAACTCCCATAGCTGGTTATGACGCTGACAACCTTGCTATGATTGAATTCCTTAAAGCAGACAGTTCGGTTTCGCCAGGTAAAATAGGCACTTTGGGGTTTTGTATTGGCGGACATCTCTCTTTTCGGGCAGCGTTGCAAAGCGACATCAAAGCTGCTGCATGCTGCTACCCTACAGGTATTCCCAGTGGCAAACTCGGTCAGGGGGTAGCTGATACAATCAAGCGAGTGAGTGAAATCAAAGGTGAAATGTTAATAGTACTTGGCACTCTCGATCCTCACATCCCAGAAAGCGATCGCCTAACGCTCATAAAAGCCCTTGAGAATGCCAGCATCCCTCACAAAATTGTCCTCTACGAAGCAGAGCATACCTTTATGCGTGACGACGGTTATCGCTATGATCCTGCTGCAACTACTTCTGCTTGGTCTGAAATACTAGCTTTCTTTGAACGTATCTTCGCGTCCTGAAGTAGATAACCGAACTTGACACCATTATAGCAAAGTTAAACCACCATCTATCGGCAAAATAACCCCAGCAATATTAAGTATTGGTCATCAACCCTACAACAGCATGAGTAAGTTCTTCAGCCATGCCAGGGTATGAGATTTTCAATGAAGTCAGATTAAATAAAGTGTCAGTCTCTTTTTAGATATGCAATCTTACCACTATTCAGGCAGATACGACTTGTTTGTGTGGTAGCTTAGCATATGACGACAGAGACTGACGTACAGAAGAGTTTAGCCGCAATGCTAAACATTGCTCAGAATTCTTAACCCAAGTTGCGCTTGAGTATATATAGTAGGCAATGGGTAATTGGGAAAAAGGGCTACGATTATAACGGTTCCTTGATAATTATTTTTCCCATTACCTATTATTTATGACTAGCGTTGGTATATGTAACTAGCGCGCTTACGTTACAAAACTGTTCTTACCACTTATGATGGCTCTTACTTAACGGGAACGTCTCCTATACCGCTTAGATTTGGCCACTTCTTTAGCTTTACGCTTGTGTTTCTCCAAGGGAGTTTCAAAGTGACGATGTTTCTTTAGATCTGGAAAAATTCCTGCCTTGGAAACCTCTCGCTTAAATCGACGTAAGGCTGACTCAATTCCTTCATTTTCGCCCATAATTATTTGCGTCATTCTCTGTCCTCATTTAATTAACTGAAATTAGTGCTTGAATGGCTAGATATAAACAATCTAGTACAATCCAAGTAAAAAAGGGCAGAATCGTTATCTGCCCAAAATACCCGAGAGTTAAATTATTTGTTTGGGATGAAACGATTGGACAAAGGACCAAGACTCATCTCAAAGCTTAGTAACGGCGATTGTATCCTCCTCCTCCGCCACCACTGCCCCTTCTGTCACCACCACCAAAAGAACCTCTGTCTTCACGCGGCTTAGCCTTATTAACTTTTAAATTGCGACCCATCCACTCAGCAGTGTCAAGGGCTTCGATCGCTGTAGCTTCTTCGGCATCTGATCCCATTTCTACAAATGCAAAACCACGTAGACGTCCAGTTTCCCTGTCTTTTGGTAACTGGACGCTCTTAACAGTCCCATATTCTGAAAAGACTTGCTTTAAGTCATCCTCCGCAACTTCATATGATAGATTACCTACATAAATTGACATAAAACATCTCCAGAACCAAGTAGTGTAGAGATTTAGATTCGGAGAGACGCTTGTAAATGAATAAAAACAAACTGCATAACCGAAAATAATCCTCGATCATAATAACATACAATTTCGCAGATGTAACTGAACTATAGATTATATTCCATAAGGGGTAGTAGCGTCCTTATAACCCAAGTCAGGTAAGCTAAACAAAGTATATAAAGAATTGTAAAGTAATTCGCACTCGCATAACTTTGCTTCATTTTTCTGCCGTTATGTCTCTTCCTTCCAACATTAGTGACAAATAATCAAGGATTGAGCCAACACCGCGCACAGCGAGGAGACGCGGATTCAGGCTAGAAGGAGCGCGTTAACTTTTCGTCCCTTGGAAAGTTTGCACTTTCCTGACTATCTGGTTAACGTTTTCTAGCAAATTTACGAACCACTCTGCCGTTATACCAGGACACGGGGTTTCGTCCTCACGCCTACCATAGCTCGCGGTTTAAGGTCAACATTCCCGCACCTCCAATCATGTGCGACTCCGCCCTTGGGACAAGCCCTACCTTGGGAACTTCCTGATTTTTCGTCCAAACAATTATCCCAGCACTTACAGCCGTGGATTATGGACAATTTCAACGTGGATGCGCGCATTTGCAATGAGCGTAAAACTGTGTATCTTATCACCAATAAATAAATTATAACACGGTAGTTAAAACTGCGAAGTCTGCCGGACAGAAGATTCACAGTAGGCTCGCTTCGCACGCGTGTCATCTTTCCGCCCCGATTTAAAAATGCGGGGCGGAAAGATTTCCCGATCTATTTAGGTGTGGTAGGACGATCTCATACCATTTCAAGGTCAGGAATAAGCTAGAAAGTAGGATTTCAGTAATGCACATGAAATAAAAGACGGATTGATGTATGCATACAAGCCGATACAAGACCTACTTGAAAGGTAAGCTTTGTAACATGTAGCACGATAAATACAACGGTAATTGGATGAACCACTTGTAGTTCATCCAATTGGGTGAATGCGATGTCTTCCTTCAGAATATACCCTGAAAGTAATAGCGATCAGCAAATAACTTGCCTTATGAACCTTGTCTACTGAAGGTTGAGCGCTAATTATCCTCTGTTGCTTGTGTGTAAAAAGGTTAAAAAGTGGATGAAACTGTGAAAGTATCGCATACACCAGCTGATTCTCAACAAGGAACGTTACCCTTGCTGGAAAGAATTGCTGCAAATTTACCGGGGATGATCGTGCAATTCCTTCAACGACAAGATGGTTCTCAATCTATCCTTTATGCTAGTTTTGGATGTCGGGAGCTATGTGAACTAGAGCCAGAAGAAGTGAAAAAAGACTTTCAATTTCTTTCCAAACAAATCCATCCACAGGATTTAAAAGCCTTTGACGAAGCTGTCGCCACCTCTAGTGCTACTCTCGCGCCTTGGCATTGGGAAGGTAGAATTATTACCCCTAGTGGCAAAATTAAGTGGGTTCAAGGAATATGCCGTCCGGAACGACAAGGAGGTGACGTTGTTTGGGATGGTTTGTTGATGGATATTACTGAACGCAAACAGGCAGAAGAATTACTACACATGAAGGCAAAACGCGATCGCCTGTTAGCACAAACCCTTTCCAGAATTCGCTCCTCCCTCAACTTAAACCAAATTCTCCAAACGACAGTTAAAGAAGTCAGGCAATTTTTATACACAGATCGAGTTTGTATAGCGTTGAAGGATACAGATGTTCATTCAAAAATTCTTGCCGAATCAGTAGATCCTCAATATCCATCAATCTTGGGCTGGAGAAGTGACAATGAAACTCATCCGTCAGAGTTTAAAAAACTACTCATGACCAATCGCGTGCGGATAGTAGAAGATATCACGCAAACAGCCGTATCTCCTCAATTGACGGCAATGTATCAACAATCTCAAACGAGAGCTAGCTTAGCTGTACCAATTATACTGGGCGAGGAATTATTCGGTGCATTAGTTGCTAACCAATGTAGTGGACCGCGTCATTGGACTGCGATAGAAATAGATTTACTTCAACAGATGTCAGAACAGGTGGCGATCGCAATTCAGCAAGCACAACTCTACCAAGAGCTAGCACAACTGAACACTAATTTGGAACGTCAAGTAGAAGAGCGCACCGCCCAATTGCAGCAAAAAATGCAGGAAATTCAAGAACTCAGCCGCGTGAAAGATGTAGTTTTGCACACAGTGTCTCACAATCTAAGAACTTCGGTGCTTGGTAACTTGATGGTATTAAATAATTTGCGGTGTAGTGAAGTGAACATTACGATATCTCGTTCTATCGTTGATCGCATGATTCAGGGTAACGAGTATCAATTGGCAATGATTGAGTCATTATTAGAAATTCATACAGGCGAAGAAGAAGTTATACCTCACCTTGAAGAAGTTAATTTTAGCACATTGCTAAAGGCAGTTATCAAAGATTTGGAGCCAACGTTAAACAGACATCAAGCGACTGTTAACAATTTGATTCGTGAAGATCTACCGCTAGTTGTTGCCGCTCCAATACACTTGCAGAAAGTTTTTGTCAATTTGTTTACTTATAGTTGGCAACACAACCCACCAGGATTAAAGTTCACTATTAAAGCCATAGTTGAAGCAGGAATGATTCGCTGTACGATTCAAAATAATGGCACGAGAATGAAAAAGCTAGATTGCGATCGCTTGTTTGATTTGTATGTATGCGCTCCACAAGCCCCTTGTTCCACAGGTATTGGCTTAAAAATGTTTCTTAGTCGGCGAATTATTAAAGCACATGGCGGGGAAATTGGTGTCACTAGTAAACCCAAAGGGGGGTTTACTTTTTGGTTTACATTACCTTTAGCAACTGCACCTAATTAACCGCTACTAGCGAACGCCTATGAAGCCAGACCGCTCAATTGCCTCTTGCCCTTGATTTGTTAGTAAAAGTTTGGTATAAGCATCACCTGCCTGTTCCGATTTTCCTTTATTCTGCTTAATAATCACATACAATTTAGAGGTAATTGGATAACTGCCATTTTTGATTGCTGTAGTATTTATCTGGTTGCGCTGATGCGGGCATTGCTGTGGTGGCACTAGAGGTTCGAGGTAAGGAGGAATTGCAGAAGTGGAAGTAACACTCAGTGACAAAGCCTTCACCATACATTGTGGCACCAAGGCACGGGCAGAACCGTAATACAACCCGCCAGGAGTTTTGTTGATTAGGCGCAGAGCCTCCGTAGCGGAGTTGATGTACTGTAGGTTCGGGCTAGATGCTGGTAGAGCAAAATTTTTCTCACCAGAGAAAACCACTGTGTCTGCATCTTCTCGGAGTTGGGAGAAAGGGGTAATGGGTAAATCAGGTCCGCCCAAGAGTTTCCAGTTGGTAATTTGCCCCTGATAAATCTGTTGCAACTGCTTAATAGTTAAGCTCGACACCGAAAGAGAAGGGTTAACAACCACTGCGATCGCATCAATGCCTACCTGACGTGCAGTCAGAGTGAAGCCACGTTGCTGGGCTGTCGTTAATTCAGAAGGCGTGAAGGGACGTGAAGACTGAGCAAAGTCCAATTCCCCATTGAGCAACATGCGAATGCCTGAGCCTGAGCCAGGGCTTTCGTTAGTCGGGTTAACGTAGCGCAACTTTAATTCAGGATGTTCGCCCTGGATCTGGGAATCTACCATTTGCCTGATAGGTGCCCAAGCTGCACTACCACCATAATTGAATACACCGGGCGGAACAGAGGTAATTGACCTAAAAGTTGATTGAGTAGGTGAAGCTATGTTTGAAAGTTTTTGGGAGGAAGAGTCAACAGTCATTGCAGAGAATAAGTGAGACTTTAGCATCCAATAAAACAATCCGCCAATCACCATCAGTGTTAGCACTTTGCCAATAATTATACCTCTAACAAATACTCCTAGTTCTTCATTAATCAAGGGCTTTCTTTTTATTTTCATATCATTAAGTTTTGGTTTTATTGATG
>JAQYWN010000361.1 GCA_029379265.1 Rhizonema sp. NSF051 | reverse complement strand
TACTGCTAGGGGCGAGCAGTCCTTTACTCTTACTTCATTTGTCTTGATGTATAACTTCACTTAGTATTTTAGTATTTATGAAATAGAAATGCTTACCACTCAGTTTTACACGTAGAAATAAAATCAAGATGAAATGCTTTTACCCGAAGAGGTTGGGAATTGGATATTACAAATTTGACCAAGTCGATTACCCATTCCCCACAAATATAATTTTCTTCCGGGAAATACTCAAAAAACTGGGAAAAATTGTGCATGGAAATTACACTATTATCTAAAAATAACACGAATGAGATTACGCTTTTTCTTACCTAGCGTCATCAGCATTATGCTGCTGTCAACTCCGGTAAAAGCTGCTAACCTAGAATCTTGGCATTTTGACCCCACTCAAAATCAGCTAGACTTAACAACTGATTCTGGAGTCCAACCAAAAGCTTTTCTGATTAACAATCCAACTAGGCTTGTTATTGACTTGCCAGGAACTAATAATCTGTCTAAGAATACAACTCATGAAAGTTTTGGCTCAGCAGTGAGAGAAATTCGCGTGGGAAAGGTTGATGACTTGACCACTAGATTGGTTGTAGAACTAGCACCCGGCTATACTCTTTCCTCAAAAAACTTAATATTTAAAGGCGATTCCTCCTCCCATTGGGTTGTGAAATTCTCATCAATTGACAGGATACCTGTTAACGAAATGCCAGTGGTAAGCTCTAACACTCAGTTAGATGAACAGCAGACTCCCGTTCAAATTAGCGAGTTTTCAACCTTTGCGGGAATTGTCTCTTTAGGCAAGGAAATGTTGCAGCTCAGTTCTCAAGTAAAAATTTTAATGGCTCGCTACAGCTTCCTCTCGCCGGGAATGTTCTTTTTAGATTTGCAGACAGGCAACTATTTGGACATCTATGGGGAAAAGGTCTTTTCTGCTGCTAGCACGATAAAGTTTCCTATTCTAATTGCGTTGTTTCAGGACGTTGATGCAGGTAAAGTTAATCTGAATGAAACTTTAGTGTTGCGGAGTGATTTGAGATCAGAAGCTGAAGGTTCAGGAGAACTGCAATTCAAACCTGTAGGAACCCGACTGAGTGTTTTAGAAACTGCCAATAAGATGATTACGATTAGCGATAATACCGCTACAAATATGATTATTGACCGTTTAGGTGGAAAAGCTAAGTTAAATCAGCGGTTTCGCACTTGGGGTCTACAAAACACCGTCATTCGCCATCTTTTGGGTGACTTTAAGGGAACTAATACGACCAGTGCTAAAGATTTGGTACGACTATCAGTGTTAATTGCTAATAATAAGTTGCTGAGTAGTACAAGCCACTCTAGAGTTTTGGATATCATGCGTCGAGTAGAAAACAAAAAGTTGCTACAAGCAGGTCTTGGTAAAGGTGCAGTATTTGCTCACAAAACAGGAACTCTTGGAGTGATTCTTGGCGATGCAGGTATTATTGAGTTGCCAGCAGGTCGGCGTTACTTAGCAGGGATTTTTGTTAGAAGACCTTTTGATGATTTAAGAGCAAGAGATTTTATCAGTCAAGTGTCGAAACTTGTTTATACATATCTAAATCAACCGAAGGTTTCTAATCTACCTTAATAACACCTGACATTGAGTAGACTGAAAACTTTAGACTTGTTCAGAATTAACTTGGTATCAATACATGCATCAAAATATACTTTCTGTGCAAGAACTAATTCATCTTTATATTCTGCAACGCTGCCGAGGAGCAGTGGTCAGAGGCTATATGTTTAAGTAAGTCAGCAGAAACAGATAAAGTGTCGTGACCCTTCAGCATTTCAGAGATTTGCGCTCTCTACTCAACTACGAGCATTAACATAAATCCATCATATAGTTTGTTTTTTTATGCCGCTCTACTTAACGCTACCATTGCTACTAGATACTTCATGGGCAGATAGAGCAGAAAGTTGTAACTTGCGACCCCATAGCCCGGTCATCAGTTGGAGCAGTAGCCGCCGCAGGAAAGACCAGTTTTTCATCAGCCGCAGTACTAGCCGTCGCAGTCTCACTAAAAGCAGCCACTGGTTAGAAAAGCTGCGGTTGAGAATATCGGTAAAAGCTAGCACAATCCAGTTTTCATAGCGTCGCCAGCGCTCGTACTGTTTTAGCACAGCCAAAGAACCCAGATCTTGAAACTGTTGTTGTGCAGTTTGCAGCACTTGGGCTAGGGCAGCCGCATCACGAATACCCATGTTTAGCCCTTGACCACCCACCGGATGACAGCAGTGGGCAGCATCTCCCAGCAACACCAAGCGCGGCAGGCAATAGCGACGGCTCTGCATCAACTGTGCCGGAAACACCAAGGGTTGGCTTAATAAGGTTAGTTTACCCATTTGGTCGCCGTAGTATCGTCGCAGTTTGGTCATAAACTGGTCGCTTGGCAGAGCAACTATTGCTTGAGCCTCTGCGTGGGGTGCAATCCAGACGATTTGACAGCGATTATTAGGTAAGGGCAAAATTGCCAAGGGACCGCTAGCCCAAAAACGCTCGTAGCCGATATTCTGGTGAGATTGCTCTGGGGCAACGACAGCTGTGATACAAGATTGCCAGTAAGCCCAGCCATTAGTTTTGATTCCAGCAGAAGAGCGAATTTGCGAGTTGATGCCATCAGCAGCCACAACCAAGGTCGAACGCAACTGTTGTTGACCTTGGGAACCCACCAGCACCACTTCTGCGGCTTGCTCTCCATAATGCACCTCAACCACCCGAGTCTCATAGTAGCAGGTAATGTTGCTTGCTGTCGCCACTCGGAGAAGGAGTGCCGCCATCAGCACCTTATGCTCGGCGCAATAGTAAACTGCTGCTTCACCCAAATCCTTTGGGCAAAACTCGACCCAGTGAGGATAGTCCGCATCCGACAGTAACACTCGTGAAAAGTGGGTAATTTGTGGCGCAATTTGCTCCCACAGCCCTAAGGAGCGAAAAATCTTGCTCGTCAACGGCGACAGGGCATAGGAAAGCGATCGCTCTGTTGCTTGCCTCTGCTGTTGTGCTTCCACTACTAAAATCCGCAAACCTGACGATTGCAGTCCACAGGCTAGCGTCAAACCAGAAATACCGCCACCGACAATAACGACATCCCAGTTTACCGGAGATGAATTCAATGATGAGGTATTTGCTTGAAACTCATTATTGGTCATCATGTCGATCATCGCCTAACCAAGCTTGAGGGAGTTTGGTCAGCAAAGTTTTGAGCCATCAATTCTGTGCTTTCGTTTGCTCGCACAGCACGGAACATTCCAAATCGGCACAGCCCAGCACCAAACGCTAAACGCATTAGTAACAACGTCGGCACCTCGCGCACAGACTTGAGGAAACCAGATAGTCCAAAACGCAGCCATCCGCCCGGTCTTACCACCCCTTGCCAGATTGAATCTAACCAAGAAGGAAGCGTTTGTTTCGTCCAGTCTGCGGTAATCACCTCCCCCTCGACTAATTCCGTCGCTGCTAAAAGCTCCGAAAAGCCTTCTATACTTGAAAACGCTGGATGAGACCACTGATGCAGGAGTTGTGACATGACTGGCTTTTCCCATAAATTTAGAGCTTCTTGGCGGTCATCCCTCTGATTCCAGTCAGCTAAAACCAAGACTCCACCGGGCTTGAGCACCCGCATTAATTCCCGCGCAAAAACGGCTTTATCTGGCATGTGGGGACCTGCTTCAATCGACCACACCACATCAAAACTAGCATCTGGAAACGACAAGGCCATGGCATCATCGACGGCAAACTGGACGTTTAGCCCGAAAGGCGTTAACTCAGACGCACGCTTCACCTGATTCGGGCTGATCGTAATCCCTGTAACGGCAAATCCATAATCTCTCGCTAAAATCCGACTGCTGCCCCCAATCCCACAGCCAACATCTAAAACGGTACTACCTGGAGGTAATTTTTCGATTCTACCCCATTTTACCATTTCATGTACAAAGTCAGATTTAGCAGCCAGAAAATCCTTCTGTCGTGGCGGCGAACCGTAATGACCAAGGTGAATATGTTCCCCCCAATAAAACTCGAGAATGCCGTCATCAGTCCATTGATCGTAGGAATTAGCAACTGTGGCTGAGGATTGATACTTGCGGGCACTCAGGAGATAAGCCGCAATTCCAATCACTAACAGCAGAAGAAAACCAATTAGAAAATATAATGAAATTGACATTGTTTTCAACGATATTGTATGCCTAAGCGAGATAAAACTGTTGCCTGAATATCTTCACCTTGAATTTTGTAGCAGGAACCTTTGACCTACTAAATTCCAACTGCCTGTGCAGTTCAACGAGAGAGCGTGAAGTCAATCTAACGTTTTGCTTAGTCTTCATCTGGTGATGAACCTCCTTAGATGATCGCTCGCTATCGAAATCGCCCTAGACATCGACATTGCAATGTTTTGAACACCTCGAATAGTTTTCTCTTTAGGTGACTGGGGCTTGTGTTTAGCTTCAGCCAGAGCTGTCTGTTTGACAAAAGGATGGACAGCAGTAGGAATCTTCCCAGCTCTATGAAGATAGTATTTCGGCATGATGATTAATCGAGTAAAAATCAAGTTGAAAATTGACAAACCCTATGTAGGTAGCAGTGCGATTTTTTATGTGCTGAAACTTAGGGATATCTATCACCTTTTCCCTTCTAAATTGCGAGCGAAGATCCGGAATTTATTGAGAATAATCCAATTTAATTGAGAATTCAAATCCGCTTTCATAAAATCGCATCGCTGCATTTCAAAACGCAACTTTTACCAAGAATTAATCGCTTATCGTCTCATAGAAAGCTTTAATCTGCGCCGTTTTGACCTGTGGGGCTATGAGAATGTAAAGCTTACTAGTTGTAGAAATGTTCATAAAAATACTTGTCTGTGCCTCGCAGATGTACAAAATTTACAATTCAACTTCGGCGGGCGTTCTGACTCACAAGGAAAGCCTTGATTACAGCTGCGGGACAGCGCCGGATTTACACCGGACTTTCCCCGTTTCCGAAGAGTGGCTGTTCCCCACTAAAACCGAGATTCCTCTGAATATTAACACAACTGACGAACATGCCTCGCGTTTCGCGGAAATTTCAATTCCGTCATAAATAAAGAGCGAGTCTGTAGATCTATCCACCCAAGGGATCAACTTTGTCAGTGGATCACAAATTAAAGATCTGCGTTTGGCAGCATCAAAGATATACGGAGCAGAACGTCGAGCTTTTCAGGCAGAAATGGTGTGGAATTAACAACGCCAAATTGTTTCCAGCTTGAGAATCGCAGTTTCCTTGATGATATAAAGAATTGTAAAATTTCTCAAAATTGTTAGCGCTCAAATTTGCAACCAGACAGTTCGCAAATACACAGACCAAGTTCTCACTGATTTAACCTGGAACTCAAAATTGGGAAATGGAAATGATTCCCTCTTAACAGCGAGAGTTTATGCAGATTTTCTCAACATCCGTTACAATGATCGTACTTTACCACTTTCATCCGAAAACCGATTTGATAACAAACAAAGTTCCTACGGAGTGCAAACACAGCATAGTTGGAAACTTACCAAAAATCAAACTCTAACTTATGGCTTTGATTACCGCAATGTTTCAGCGCGTAATAGCACTTTCCAATATTCTACCCAAAAGGGAACAGTCACTTATGACGATAATAGCATCATTGAGAGGGCAGAGGGCAGCTATGCTGAAGGAACCTCTGCCCTACGACGTGAGGATTCGAGCAAGGACGCCCTGTTACTCGCGAAGTCTTCCGGACAGAAGCTTCTGTCCGGAGAGCTTCGCGCAAAGCTCGCGCCTTGGAAGTTTCCCCCGGCGAGCTTTGCGCGCGGAGCGTCCCGCATGAGATTTTACTTTCTGTTCCGGATAAATCCGGGGGCTTGGACCCGTTATGGGCATGGCAGGGCAGAAGGCATTCAATGTAAGGTATAATTCGTAACATTCACTTTTGCCCTCTGCCGACTGCCGTCACGCCTTAAAACGAGTTTCCGTGTTAATCACCAAAAGCTGACAAGAACCAAATCTTTTAAAACTAGTAGACCATAATCTTTAAAAACCTGAAGATCATTCTTGGTAAAATCCATGCTGAAAGAGGCTTTCGTGATAACACGGTATCCGATTTTTAGTGGTGATGGTCTACTATAGGAATCATATTTGATTTCTGAAAAAAACTACGAGATAATACGTAGTGATATTTCTGTCTAATAGCGAACTGACACAAGATTAACAAGTTTCGGAATTCATCTAATTTAAGGCTGTGGTTTGAGTTCTATGACGCTTTAGTCTTAGCCCAATTAATAGACCAACGACGAGAATGATAATGAAGTAAATTAGGGAAGTGAGCCGCACTCGTAGGGGTGGAGCAACTCCCTCAACTTCAACTTTTTGTGATACCTGAAAAGGTCGAAATTGACGTGCTGTACCAGGTTGGGGTGAAACTTCAACCTCAACTTTGTGAGGCGCTCCATCAAAGAACTCCTGCTGCCAAGTCAACTGCCCTGCTGAATCAGGGACACCTCTGTAAGTAAAGGGAATCCAATTGTTCTCAAGTTGGGTGGTTGTAACATTTAGAATAATGTCCGTTGCTGGCTGATTTGTTTGGATGTTATTGACTTTAACTTGATAAGAAGCAACTTTTCCCACTGTGGCGCTAACGTCTCCTAGCAGTTGTGCTTCAAACCCCTGCGACTTAATCATATTTTGGTTAGCAGTAGGTGATGGTTCATTATTAGACATCTGAGACATAGACATCGGCATTCCCTGTTCAGCCATCTCAGCGCTAATAGTAACTATTAGTAGTGATATAATCGCCACAATAATCGCCCCACTCAATAACAGTCGAACTCGCCGTGGTGCTATTTCCCCTGGTTGAGTTCGCTGCTGTCCTCCAATCACCCAACCTCCTCCTAGCCCAGCCACTAGTAAAATCACAACTAGAATGCCAAAGTAACGAAACTTTAGTGGATTTTCATGAAGAGTGAGAGAAAGAGTCTGCTGAATAGGAGCAAAGGCATTTGCAACTATCGGTGTGACATTCAGCAGGAATTGATAAGTTCCCCTTTGGGGCAGGAGTTGTTGAAATTCCAGTTTTCCTTTAGGAGCAGTTGCCTCTATGTCCAGTAACTTTGTTCCCTCCACAATGGGAAAGTCAGTTGTGAACCAAGGATTTTTAGGAGGTGTAAGAATTTGCAAGTGGATTTTGGCATTCTCTAAGGGTTGCCTTTGCGCA
Source organism: Rhizonema sp. NSF051 (assembly GCA_029379265.1). Taxonomy (GTDB): domain Bacteria; phylum Cyanobacteriota; class Cyanobacteriia; order Cyanobacteriales; family Nostocaceae; genus Rhizonema. The sequence goes on along the minus strand of JAQYWN010000361.1, from coordinate 700 downwards.
TCCATTGCTTGCAACATAAACTGGACTGGAGGTTGATATTTACCCGAACCAATGACAGCTAACCCACCAAGCGGTGTGGTTGCTTCAGCTTCAAAAGGAACAACTTGATTGATGGGCGGGTTAGTCGTCATGCGCACAGATGGTTGCGGCGACTGTGAGAATCCCACTAAACCATATAAAACTATGCCCATTAGGCAAACAGCACTAATGAGTATAGACAATTGAGTTTTCGGCACCTTACTTTTGACCTCCGTTAATTCTCTACTTAAACAACTAATGGCAACTCACTAGTAGAGTATGGTGACGTAAGGTGTGCGTTCCATTATGGATAGGGGGGTATGTAGTGAAGTAGACCGTCCAGAGTGTTAAAGCACATAGTGAAACGTAAAGCGTTGCTTGGACAGGCGTTGAGAGCGTCCAGTCTGCTGCTTTTTTTTGAACTGAGATAGTAGATTGAGTTGTCATAAAAGCACCACTACAATTAACTAATTTGATGTATGTTATCGCATTCTTTGCTTTTTTGAAAGTAGCAGGTGCGCCCCGCAGCAAGTCTCATTATAAGAATAATTATCGCTATCATTCACAACTCGGCAAAATTTCTAGTTAAAGATATGGTTTTTTGTATATCTTTAATCGTAATTTGTGACTGGAGTTTAGACTAAAAGTCAGCGAACGCTACCATAACAGTTCAAATGTACTA
>JAQYWN010000360.1 GCA_029379265.1 Rhizonema sp. NSF051 | reverse complement strand
ACCTATTCTATACAGAGGTTGACTCCTCACCCATATTATATATTATGGTTTCTACTATTCAAGCTTTACCAACAGAAGTCGTACATCTCATAACAGCTGGAGAGGTTATAGACTCTTTAGCTTCTGTTGTGAGAGAATTGGTAGAAAATTCCCTGGATGCAGGTGCAACGCGGATTGTGCTGTCTGTATGGCCTGAACAATGGCGGGTACGTGTAGCAGACAATGGATGCGGAATGACCTTAGATAACTTGCAACGAGCAGCAACTGCTCATAGTACCAGTAAAATCCGCAGTTGTGCAGATTTATGGCGCATTAATAGTTTGGGGTTTCGTGGTGAGGCGTTGCACAGTCTGACAACTTTGGCTTCAGTGGAAATTTTGAGTCGTCACACAGAAGAAGATTTTGGCTGGCAAGTTGTCTACGGCTCTGGTGGGGAAGCACTCAGGGTAGAAACTGTGGCGATCGCACCCGGTACAGTTGTGACAGTGTCCAATCTCTATGGTAATTGCTTAACTCGCCGTCAGGGTTTACCGACGCTAGCACAGCAAATGAAAGCGGTGCAAGCAACAATTCATCAAATTGCTCTGTGTCATCCCCATGTGACTTGGCAAGTTTGCCAAAATGAGCGGCAATGGTTCACAATCTGTCCTGCTATTAAAATAGGACAATTACTGTCTCAAATTATACCTCAGATTAAACACGCCGACTTACAAGAGTTAAAACTAGAAATACCCGAGCGAAACTCCTGTATCTCATTAGTATTAGGATTGCCTGATCGCTGTCATCGCCATCGTCCGGATTGGGTGCGAGTAGCTGTTAATAGACGGATGGTAAAGTCCCAAGAAATGGAGCAAACAATATTAACAGCATTTTACAAAACATTACCACGAGATCGCTATCCAGTTTGTTTCCTACATCTTTGCATTTCCCCAGAGCAAATTAACTGGAACCGTAACCCCGCCAAAACCGAAATTTATCTCAACGAACTCAGTTATTGGCAAGAGCAAATATCCGGAGCTATCGAACAGACATTCCGGATAAATTCTCATACTCTCACTGAATCCGTCCACACAACACGAGTCGGTCAATTACTCAAAGCCGCCGAAGAAAAAGGGAATTATAATTTTAATCGTTCCATCCCCCCTGAAGGAAACACCACTCCAACCCTCTCCTTAAAAGCTGTATGTCAAATTAATAATACTTATATTGTCGTGGAACATCCTGGTGGAATGTGGTTAGTAGAACAGCACATTGCCCATGAACGCGTTTTGTACGAGCAGTTGTGCGATAGTTGGCAAATTCTCCCCATCGAACCTCCAGTTATTCTTTATCAACTGTCTCCATCTCAAGTATTACAACTGCAACGCATTAATCTAGATATTGAACCTTTTGGGGAACAACTGTGGGCAGTCCGCAGCGTACCAGCACTTTTACAACAGCGTGACGACTGTGCTGAAGCAATTCTAGAACTCAGTTGGGGTGGTGATCTACTGACAGCCCAAGTTGCCGTGGCTTGTCGTAGTGCTATTCGCAATGGTACACTCCTTAGTCCGCAAGAAATGCAGCAATTATTAGAGCAGTGGCAAAGGACTCGTAACCCCCGTACCTGTCCTCACGGACGTCCAATATGTCTATCTTTGGAAGAACCTGCTTTAGCTCGATTTTTCCGACGTCATTGGGTAATTGGAAAAAGCCACGGTATCTAAAAACATCAGGGCAGAGGGAGAGAAGGGGATATTTATCTTTGATATTCGCTCTTTTCGCACAATAACATTCCAAATGTAACGGATTGCAACTTATAATGAAAACGATAAATTGATTAAAAAAAGGAAGAATGCGAGTAGCGATCGCGGGAGCAGGTCTAGCAGGGCTTTCTTGTGCCAAATATCTGACTGACTTAGGTCACACTCCGATTGTTTTGGAACGCCAAAACGTATTGGGAGGCAAAGTCGCAGCATGGAAAGATGAAGATGGTGACTGGTACGAAACTGGGCTGCACATTTTTTTTGGGGCATATCCCAATATTTTGCAGTTATTTAAAGAACTAGGCATTGAAGACCGATTGCAGTGGAAAAAACACACAATGATCTTCAATCAGCCGGAAAAACCAGGGACTTACAGTCGCTTTGATTTTCCGGACTTACCATCCCCTTGGAATGGTATAGTCGCAATCCTGCGTAACAACGATATGCTCACTTGGGGTGAGAAAATCCAGTTAGCGAAGGGATTAGTTCCAGCTATGCTGCGAGGGCAAAAGTATGTTGAGGAAACAGATAATTATACTTTTTCCGAGTGGTTGACGCGGCAAGGTGTTGGCAAGGACGTCCAACAAGATATTTTTATTGCCGCATCGAAATCGCTAAACTTCATTAATCCTTCGGAAATTTCCGCTGTCGTCCTCCTGACGGCGCTAAGAGCTTTCCTTCAGGAGAAGAATGGTTCTAAAATGGCTTTTCTGGACGGTTCGCCAACAGAGCGGTTGTGTCAGCCTATTGTAGATTACATCACTGAACGCGGTGGCGAAGTACGGCTGAACGCGCCATTAAAAGAAATTTTACTTGATTCAAACGGTACAGTCAGAGGATTCAAGATTCGGGGTGTAAACGCCTCGGCAGATGAAGAGTTAACGGCCGATATGTATGTGTCGGCAATGCCAGTAGATCCGTTTAAGGTGATGCTACCAAGACTTTGGAAGGAGATGGAATTCTTCCAGAAGCTAGAAGGCTTAGAAGGCGTGCCAGTGATAAACTTGCACATGTGGTTTGACCGCAAACTCACAGATATTGACCAATTACTGTTTTCGCGCTCGCCTCTACTCAGCGTTTATGCCGATATGAGCAATACCTGTCGTGGCTACGCAAATCCAGATCGTTCAATGTTGGAATTAGTTCTAGCACCAGCGAAAGATTGGATCTCTAAATCAGATGAGGAAATTATTGCGGCTACGATTGCTGAACTGGAAAAACTCTTTCCCAAACATTTTGGGGTAGAAAATCCCACAAAGTTGCTTAAGTACCATATTGTCAAAACGCCGCGTTCAGTATACAAGGCTATACCAGGTCGTCAACAGTACCGTCCATCCCAGAAAACTCCTATAAGGAATTTTTATCTAACAGGGGATTACACGATGCAACGGTTTTTAGCGAGTATGGAAGGTGCCGTACTTTCTGGTAAGCTGACAGCGCAGGCGATCGCAGAAGCACCTCCAGTAGCAACCTCAAGCCTGCCAACCCAAAACCTTCAGCCTGCAACGAATGCTGCAACTGCCTGATTCCATCCCACGCATGAAAACGTTGGTCTCTGTGGACGAGTCCTATAAACTTTGTGGCCAACTCACGGTAAAGTATTCGACAACTTTTTACATCGGCACTTTACTCATGAGCGCGGCAAAGCGTCGCGCTATCTGGTCAATATACGCTTGGTGTCGCCGTACAGATGAATTGGTAGATGGTCCTGCATCTACTATCACTACGCCAGAAACCCTAGACCTATGGGAGCAGCAACTAGAAGCGATTTTTGCTGGACATCCCACAGACAATTTCGATGTCGCTTTGGTAGATACAATCCAACGTTACCCAATGGACATTCAGCCCTTTCGGGATATGATTGCCGGTCAACGTATGGACTTATACCGAAGTAGCTACGAAACCTTTGAGGATCTGTACTTGTATTGTTATCGTGTTGCTGGAACTGTAGGCTTAATGTCAACAGCAGTGATGGGAGTCAATAGTTCCTCAAATACAGCGCCGTGGAATCAGAACACACAACCGTATATACCCTCTGAAGAAGCATTGGCTCTCGGAATTGCTAACCAACTGACCAACATCTTACGGGATGTCGGTGAAGATGCAAGGCGAGGAAGAATATACATTCCACTAGAAGATTTGGCGCGATTTAACTACACCGAGCAAGACTTGTTGAAAGGTGTGGTAGACGAACGCTGGCGATCACTCATGGGCTTCCAAATTGAACGGGCACGTAAATTTTATACTGATGCCGAAAAGGGAATTAGTGATTTATCCCCCGACGCCCGTTTGCCTGTATGGGCGGCTCTCATGCATTACAGTGACATATTATCCAGAATTGAGCGCAACGGTTATCAAGTCTTTAATCAACGCGCTTACGTACCTCAGTGGCAAAAACTACGTAGTTTGCCAGTGGCTTGGCTGCGAGCGCAAGTGCTTTAATTCTGGAAACAAGTACAGAACTTATATTAAGTTCTGTAAAAGTAGTCGGCGATGGCTACATAAGAACGTGTTTAACCAGCTCAAAAAAAATAAATATTTCTTATGGGAACCCACCGCAATTTCCATCAGGGCACTCTAGTTCCTATCCTGCTCCGCCTTTTGGGTGTATAATCCTCACGCCTCTATAAGGATGAATTAAGCAGATCGTTTTAATTTATTCGTAGTCAGAGATTTTTTTGAGGACTAAAGCCCTCAAGGGCAAACCAGAGCAGGCATTGACTTGACTGTAGACGGTCATTCCCAATCCAAAATCCAAAATCCAAAATGGTATGAATTCTACTTAAAATTCATGGTTGACATCCTACTTTAAAGTCTGGTATAGTAGCTTGTCATAACAATTGGAGAGGTGGCTGAGTGGTCGAAAGCGGCAGATTGCTAATCTGTTGTACGGCAGGCAACTCCGTACCGAGGGTTCGAATCCCTCCCTCTCCGTTTTTAAGCGTTTAGTCGTCAGTCCTTGAGTTTTAGTACTCACCTGGACTTGGGAGAAAGCCTCATGAGTCTTCTCCTATTATCAGTCCTTCGGGTCAGGGTCTTCTCTCACTACTGTGGACTACGCGGAAAAGAACCCCACCACGCCAGTCACCTACGGCGGGAAACCCGCCTGCAGTGCTGGCTCCCCAACCCCTCCCCGCCTGCGGGGAGGGGAGACAAAGCGCACCGAAAAGCGGGGAGGGTTTCTTCCGGTATTTAAGGTTAATCGAACGGACATGATATGACTGGTATATAGTGGGACGTAGACAAAAATAGTCACAAAAGAACCTCAAATATATATACAGAAAGAGTTTGACATCGGTTAACTTTTTTGTATATATATTTTGGGTTCAGATATTTGGTGTATTTCCCTTGCCCTGTATTGTTTTGAGGCTTATTTCTTCGTCAAAAATGTCGAAGTCCCAATAGCTGAATGTCTACCTCTGCTTTTTTTATTCCATTTGTGGAGATGCTTCATGAAGTGTCTCCACAGACGCGTTTATACATAGAATTTTGGCAATAGCTGAAATGTGTTGCCCTGTAAGGGAAGAAGACATATTCCTTCGATCTCAAATTTTTCATTCTTTCGGAAGATGCTATTATTTAGCCTTTGAAGCCAAGAAAGATTAAACTTATATGCCAATCAGGATAAATTTTGCTCTTTTAGGCTTCATAACAAGCATAGGAGTGTAAAAAATTTATGCAGAAAATTCGTGCTGCCTTGACTCTCGCTTTAATCACCTTAGTTACAGGTTTTCTTGCCGCAGCTTGTCAAAATACCTCTGGCAATACCAGCGATAATGGAAGTAACACCAGCCCAGTAGCCGACTCAACAACGACAACAAGCAATACCCAAGGGTTAAAAATTGGTTCTCTGCTACCTGCCACAGGTGACTTAGCTTCCATTGGACAGCAGATGATCGGGGCTGTACCCTTAGTTGTAGAGACAGTCAACGCTTGTGGTGGCGTGAATGGGAAACCAGTCACCCTTGTGTCGGTAGATGATCAAACCGATCCCAAAAATGGTGCTGCTGGGATGACAAAATTGGCAACTGTCGATAGAGCTGCTGGTGTCGTTGGTTCCTTTGCAAGTAGCGTTTCTACGGCTGCAGTCTCAATTGCCACACAAAATAAAGTCATGCTTGTTTCTCCAGGCAGCACCAGCCCTATATTTACTGAAAAAGCTAGCAAAGGTGATTATAAAAATTTTTGGGCACGTACTGCTCCTTCAGATACCCAACAGGCACTCGCTTTAGCTCAACTTGCAAGTAAAAGAGGTTTGAAGCGAGTTTCCACTGCGGTGATTAACAATGACTACGGTGTGGGGTTTGAAAAAGCATTTGTACAAGCTTTTGAAAAATTGGGAGGAACAGTCCTTAACAAAAATAGCCCAGTACGCTATGATCCGAAAGCAACGACCTTTGATACAGAAGCCTCAGCGGCTTTTGCTGGTAAACCAGATGCATTGCTGCTTGTCGCTTACGAAGAAACCGCGAGTCTGCTGTTAAAAGCTGCCTATCAGCAAGGTTTGACTCAGGGCGTACAGATTATGCTGACAGATGGAACAAAGTCAGATACTTTTCCCGATAAAGTAGGTAAAGGCTCGGATGGGAAATATATTGTAGCGGGAGCGATCGGCACTGTACCCGGTTCTAATGGTAAAGGCTTGGATGCTTTCACCAAACTCTGGCAATCTAAAAAAGGAGCACCACCAGCACCATACACTCCTCATGCATGGGATGCTACGGCATTATTGGTGCTGGCTGCACAAGCTGCTAAGCAAAATACGGGAGTTGGTATAGCCAGCAAAATCAGAGAAGTTTCCAATAGCCCCGGCACCGAAGTTAGTGATGTCTGCGAGGCACTAAAGTTACTTAAAGACGGCAAGAAGATTAATTATCAGGGAGCTAGCGGTAAAGTAGACATTGACCAAAATGGCGATGTCGTTGGTGTCTATGATGTTTGGACAGTTGGAGAAGACGGCAAAATCAAGACGATTGACAAAGTCAGTCCCAAGTAATAAGGGACTAGGAGTTGGGGAGTCGGGGAGTCGGGGAAGACGCGTTAATAATTTCTCTCTCAAGATAGGTTATTACAGATCGCCGTCCACTTATCATCCCCCCTCTCCCTCTCCTATCTTCTACAAGCCACGGAAGTTGTAACCAACTCCTAGTAAAATGCCCACACTAGTATCATCAAAGAATGCTGCATTTATAGCCGCAGTGGCTGTAAATTGAGGACTAATGGGCACATCTATACCACCAGTGAGCAGGAAGGCAGCTTGAGAATCGCTACCAGTTCTAATAGCTGCACCAGCTCCAACGTAAGGAGCGATCGGCAGTGGAGGGCTAAATGGATCTGAGATGGGTTTAAAGGAAAAGTCGTAGGTGACTGGAAACAGAAGTACGGTATCATCTCCAAGCACCGCTGCTGGACGTACTGAGATAGATCTTGTAAGTCCAATTTTGCTGATAATTGTGAAGTTACCGTCACCCAAAGCCGAACTAGCTCCACTCAAACCAATGTTGCCAGCCACTCCCACATAGCTCGATCCACCGCGTGTTGCTCTCCCTGGCTCAATATCTGCTTGAGCTACACGATTGGATGATTTACGTAACTGAGTCTTACTAGGAACCGATGGTTGAGAAGTAGACTCTGTATCGTTAGTCGAGAAGGCTGCTGATGTCGTTGCTGTGGTACCTGGAACTGGTGTAACAACGCGACTGAGTTTTTCAAGTTTAACATTCCTCGGAAACTGCGCTGTTGTCACTGGAACTGATGTGACGAATTGATCGCTCTTGTATTGTTGATTGTTTGTGAGAATTTGCTGAGGTTGTGCTACATTTGATCCTGTTACTTGCTGCGCTATTTGGACAGAGGATCTTACCGGGGTTTGAGTAGAGACGTTTGGGGTGGACGTATCTACTTCGGCATTAATCTGACTCGAAGACGCTTGAGTTTCGTTATTTTGAGTTAACTGAAAACCACTATTCGTGTCAGTTGTTTCCGCAAGAACAGATGAACTGCTTCCTAAAACTGCCAGAACTGATAAATTGAGTAACCAAACAACTTCTTTACGAGAAAAAATACTACTCACATTCACTCCTACCTAAAAATAATATTGCCACAACAGATAATGAATTCCATTGTTTTGAGTCTACTCTTGGCAATATTAAAAATTTAACACCAAAACATAAATTC
>JAQYWN010000359.1 GCA_029379265.1 Rhizonema sp. NSF051 | reverse complement strand
AGATTAAACACAAATACAATATTTTTTTTGCTCTTGATGAACGGTTCCGTCTCTTAACTATATATTGTCTTCATGTAAAGAGTAATGACAATAGTTGTAAATCGTTTACTTTATTAAATTTGTTACTCTAACTTTTATAAAAATATTTTTTTGAGACTAGAAAATGCTAAAATTATTTAGAAATACTCAACGTTTTTTTGAAAGACGATTTAGTAAAGTATCTCGTCAAGCAGTAGTTAACTTTAATCAAGAATTTGAAGAATTAGTTAATAAAGCTCTAGAAAATAAAGAAATAGAAGAAATCCTCGTTCAAGCAGTTGAAAGAGTTATTTTCTCTTTATTGCGACGTTACTTGATTGCTTTAATAATTTCAGCAATAGTACTGCTCTTTGTTCAAGCAGTTATTTTAAGCATGATTATAACTGTATTGCTGAAAAGGTAGAAAAATACAGCAGTTATGTACATCCAATTTGAGTTGTGAGAAACTCCTTTAAGTGGGTTTTCGCTTTTCGACCGTTGACAGTGAACCTTAAACGACGCAACGCACTCTTTTTACAAATTATTGAGTATTGCTATAAATTTTTGAGAGTTTGTGCAATGTACTCTTAAGTTTTCCTACAATAATTGTGTGTGTCTGTTTCTCCAGTTTCAGTCTATGCCCTCCTCGAAAACTCAGTCCCCCAAATCCGTTGAAGTCAAGCAAGAGTCCTTTCCTTCCTCGCCGTCTTGGCAAATCAAGCTTCTGTACGATGGTCAGTGTCCATTGTGTCTGCGAGAGGTCAACTTCTTGAAAAGACGGGATGCAGGTCGAGGTTTGGTAGCGTTTGTAGATATTGCGGATGATGACTATACCCCTGAAATTCATGGCGGTGTAGACTTTGAAACAGCGATGGGGAGAATTCATGCTGTGCTTCCTGATGGTACCCTCATCAAAAATGTGGAAGTTTTTCGTCGAGTCTACGAAACCCTTGGGATGGGGTGGGTTTATGCTGCCACCAAATGGCCGATTATCGGTTTCATTGTTGATAGACTGTATGGAATTTGGGCTGACTTGCGCCTTACCCTCACTGGACGACCGAATTTAGCAACACTTGTTGGCGATCGCAACAAGCGGATTGAAACTAAGACTCAGGGGCGTTGCCGACTGAATGAGCAGGTATAAATTTCAGGCATTCAAAGCTGATACCAATTTGAAAAAAGAATGCGACAGATCACCATGTAGGGGCGAACGGCTGTTCGCCCTTGCGATTGATTCATGTGTTGCAAAGATTTTTGAAATTGGGATGATTTATCTGAAAATGATATTACTAGCTTTCACGACCCAGACCGCCGACTTCTCTAAGAAGTCGGCGGTCTTGTTTGGACTGTTATGGATGCGACAGTTTATTTACACTGTTTGTGCCACTTCAGCTTTGACAGTTGCGTATGCCCAATCTAACCACGGGAGTAAAGCTTCGATATCAGAAGTTTCTACCGTAGCTCCACCCCAAATCCTAATTCCAGGTGGTGCGGAACGGTAAGATGCAATGTCGAAAGCGACTTCCTGCTTTTCAAGTAGTTTTGCGAGTTTTTGTGCAGATTCTGCTTGCTGTTGTGGACTTAAAGCCGTAAACCAAGCATCTACAACTTTAAGACAAATTGATGTACAGGAGCGAATTTCTGGTTCCTGAGCTAAAAAATCTGCCCAGTTGCTTTGTTCAACCCATTTAGCAATTGTTGCCAGGTTAGCCTCACTGCGGCGAATCAAGGCAGGAAGTCCGCCGATACTTTCTGACCACATGAGTCCATCGATCGCATCTTCGACACACAGCATCGACGGCGTGTTGATCGTATCTCCTTTAAAAATACCTTCGATTAGTTTGCCTTTTTGCGTGAGGCGGAAAAGTTTCGGCACGGGCCAAGCAGGTTGATAACTTTCCAGGCGCGAGACAGCACGAGGTGAAAGCACGATGACACCATGTTGTGCTTCTCCACCCAATACCTTTTGCCAAGAATAGGTAACCACATCCAGTTTCTCCCAAGGGAGATCCATTGCGAATGCAGCTGATGTGGCATCGCAAATAGTCAGTCCACTACGGTCAGCTTTTATCCAATCGCCATTAGGTACTCTGGCACCTGAGGTTGTGCCATTCCATAAAAACACTACGTCTCGGTTAAAGTCAACTTCGTCAAGATTGGGCAAACTGCCATAGCCTGCTTTAAGGATGCGTGTATCAGGCAACTTAAGTTCATCGGCAACATCTTTAACCCATTCTTGACCAAAGCTTTCCCACGCCAAGATATCCAGGGGGCGTTGTCCTAGAAGCGACCACAACGCCATTTCTACCGCACCCGTATCAGAAGCAGGAACGATACCTAAGCGATAGTCTGCAGGAACACCGAGAATTTTCTTAGAGCGTTCGATAACTTCTGCTAACTTAGCTTTGCCAGCACTGGAACGATGGGAACGACCCACACAAGCATTTTTCAGTTCTGCTACAGTCCAACCGGGACGCTTTGCACAAGGACCAGAAGAAAAATGGGTAGTCTGAGGCTTGGTTGATGGGAGTGTAAGGTGATTTGACATCGGTGTTAAATAGGTCGGTGGGAATAAATAAGACTTTGCTTTTTGTTTGGTTTTGTTGGTGAGTTAATCTTTTTTTACATAAAGTGAAATTTTTCTGCCAATATACTTGATATTTTGTATCGACTTGGATAAGAGTGTAAAGTACGCACTACCAAGAAGGGAGGACAGACTAGTAGTCTGTCAATTCAATTTTGCCGGGTTAACAGCACGAAGAAAAATCTCTTTCCCCCCCTGCTTCCCGTGCTTGCCCTAACCCGTCAATTTTAGGTTGACAGACTAGGGGCGTCCAGGCGATCGCCTGCTATGTTAGGGCTACCACAAGGATGTCACAAAAGCGTTTAAATAAGCGGAGATTGTATGCAGCATCTAAAAAAAAGACAGTTAAGCTAATACATAGACAAACCCGCTTGTTAAGAGGAGTGTCAAGATACAAGTTGCTAGGTGCAACATCTGTGGTAAATGGTAATAGGTCAACTTACATTATTAGTTAGAATTGATATCTGGCAGTATATTTCCAACAAATAACTGAAGGCCAGAAGCGCTCTAGCTTCTGAAAAAAGCTGCAATGATGGATTTTAAAACCCAAACGGCTCCCAAAAAAATAGAAATTACTCAGCTAGCAGTGAAGCGTCAACCACTAAAATTGCTGCGAGACACAGAGGCTTTACTGCGCCGCCCAACAGTCGCAATACTGGTGCCAATTTTACCACAAAGGATGGGAAACCAATTGCTTGGAGCGTCATCGATAGCAGATGATTCATTGAAAGAGCTAGCATCCGTTAATTTAGAGAAGATCGGCGACTTGGAGATGCGATCGCCTAGGATTCAGATTGGTTTGAGCTTCGTGGGATTTGGGGCGCTGATGATAGTTGTACTACTGCTTTACCTCAACACAATACATCCGGAACTGAGTACAGTTGAGCTTTGGAGAAAATATTGGCATCAATATGTTTGGTTTGTCAGTTTGGGTGTAGCGGGGATGTTCATCTTAGGTCGAGAAGCGATGCGATCGTGATATACCCTCGCGCTCGTAAGTTCTGATAGTTCTTAAGCGAGGGTCAAAAGCCTACTTTGTATGCGTTGCATCACTGTAGGTAGTTCACTAAACCAATCGTGGAGATGGTGAGAGGCTTTGCTGTGGATGATGTGGGAAAAATAATATTGCGGGTGTGGCGATCACGCACACAGGAAACCGCAGCTTGGTGTCCTATAACGGCATCATCGGTCATCAAATTCGCAAAATAGAAGAATTTGTCTACCCTTGGTCGGCGCGATCATAACTAATTATGTACTCAGATGGTTTGGGGACACAATGGTCTTTAGATCGCTACCCCGGTTTACTCACCCGCCATCCTGCTTTAATTGCTGGTGTACTATATCGGGACTTTAAGCGATCGCACGATGATGTCACAGTGCTGGTAGCAAAGATGAGGAAAATGGTTAGTGCTTAGTAGTTGCAATTAGTCACAAAAAATAAACACTTAACAAAGACTCCCGAACCCGCTATTAAATTAGGTATATCCCTCTTGTTCCGCTATCTATGTTCTCTACGCCTAGAAGAGTTTTTTCAATCGGTAATCTTCTAACTGTTTAGGAGTAATAACAAACAATTAACAATCAAAAATTAACAAATCTTATGAGTTACCCAATCTTGACAGTAGAAATGCGTTTTGAGCGAGATATTGTCTTGGTACGCTACCGGGCGCGTCAGATTGCCAGCTTTTTAGGATTTGATACCCAAAAGCAAACGCGTATTGCCACAGCTGTTTCCGAAATTGCCCGCAATGCCTTTAAGTATGCAGGTGGGGGAAAAGTAGAATTTCTTGTAGAAGGGCAGTTTCCCCAAGTATTCCTGACTCGTATTTCTGATACTGGACCGGGGATCGCTGATTTACAAGCAGTTCTCGACGGGCACTACCACTCACAAACTGGAATGGGATTGGGACTTGTGGGAGCAAAAAAGTTGATGGATGAGGTGCAGATCGAGTCTTACCCTGATCGCGGAACAACGGTGCAAGTTGTCAAGCATTTTCCCAAACACGTGCCACAGATGACCAACACTCAATTAACTGAGCTAATAGAGAATCTGGTGCGTCAAGCTCCGGAAGACCCTTATAGCGAAATTCAGCAGCAAAATCAAGAATTGCTCCAGACTTTAGGCGCACTTCGCCAAAGCCGGGAAGAACTCGCTCAACTCAACCAAGAGTTACAGGATACTAACCGGGGGGTGATGGCGCTGTACGCTGAGTTGAACGATAAAGCAGAGTCCCTCCAGCGAGGCAGTGAACTAAAGACACGCTTCCTCTCCAACATGAGTCATGAGTTCCGTACACCACTCAACGCCATTCTTAGTGTTTCTGGAATGTTACTTAATCATTTGGATGGTGACTTATCAATAGAGCAAGAGAAGCAGGTGGAGTTCATTCGCAGATCTGCTCAGTCGCTTTCGGAATTGGTAAACGACTTACTGGATACAGCAAAAGTCGAAGCCGGGAAAGTATCTGTCCAAGTGACTCCCTTTGAGGTAGAGGACTTTTTTGGTGCGTTACGAGGCTTGCTGCGCCCGCTTGTACATCATCATGATGCTGTTAGTTTAATTTTTGAAGAACCCATCGCTATTCCCACGCTACACACTGATGAAGCAAAGGTTTCTCAGATTTTGCGGAATTTGATTTCCAATGCACTCAAGTTTACAGAACGCGGTGAAATCCGAGTTAGTGCGATCATGATAGATGATCAAACTGTCATCTTTTCTGTAGCAGATACAGGAATTGGCATCGCCAAAGCCAACCTAACACTTATTTTTGAAGAATTTGTGCAGATTGAGAATCCCCTTCAGAAACAATTTAAAGGAACGGGTTTAGGGCTTTCTCTTTGCAAAAAATTGGCAGAGTTGCTGGGTGGAAAAATTGAAGTGCAAAGTAACTTGGGCGTTGGCTCAACGTTTTTCGTCACCCTTCCTACTGTTTATTCAGGAACCACGTTGAGGGATTTTGAATTGCCGCAAGTGAGCCAGCGCGGACGCCACATGCCGTGAGAGCGGGCTGACCCTCCTCCTGCAGCAGTGGCTCGTTTTGGGGGTTTCCAACGCTCTTATTCCTACGGAGGGAAATCCTCCTTCTCCCAAGGGGAGACGCTGACGCGAACAGTACTGGCTCCCCTTGAGCGACTGGCGGTAGCGATCTTCGTTAGCGAGTCTTCTCCCAAGGGGAGACGCAATCATGCGAACGAGCGTCAGCGGTAGCGAGGAACGAGCGTCGGAACGAGCGTCACCCCGAAGGGGTCAAACTGGATATGACAACTGACTTCATCGCACCAAAGACTCCTACAAAAATTTTAATTATTGATGATGAAGAAGCTTTTCGATATTTACTTAAGGATCTGCTAGCAGAAATTACCTGTGCTGTAATTGTGGAAGCGGCAAGTGGTGCTGAGGGTCTGCGCCAAGTACTTGAGGAACAACCGCAAGTTGTTTTTCTGGATCTTGTGATGCCAGATATGAGAGGATTTGAAGTCTTGGAACGGTTAAAATCAAATCCAGAGACTTGCTGTGTGCCAACGATTATCTTTACCTCAAAGCATTTGGCAGCGTCGGAGTATGATCGTCTGGTGGCAAAAGCTGTTGCCGTTATTTCTAAAGAAAATGGGTCACCTCAGCAGACGATCGCACAAATTCAAGCAGCACTGACAAAAGCTGGACTACTAGCAGCCGACTGTCTTGGTTGAAGCAGGAAATGTTTCTTGATGTCCTATGATATCTAGTAAGTATGGAGCAGACGTAGCAGTATGGACACACATTCGCAAATCATCCTCTTAGTGGACGATAATGATGCCAATCGCTACGTAGTTTCACGTATACTACACTCCTATAATTTTGAGGTCCAAGAAGCAAGCACTGGCACAGAAGCCCTGAAATTGGCAGCGAAACAACCGGACTTAATTATCCTTGATATCAAGCTACCAGATATCAATGGGTTTGAAGTATGCCGACAATTAAAAGCAAACCCAACGACTGCCGCAATCCCCATTTTACATCTTTCTGCCCACCGCATTACCTCTGAAGACAAAGTTCAAGGACTTGATGGTGGTGCTGATGGATACTTAACACAGCCAGTAAATACACTAGAGTTAATTGCTATAATAAGAGCCTTGCTGCGCGTCAAAGAAGCTGAGGAGAAATTACGGCAAAGCGAGCGAAAATTCCGTGCCATATTTAATCAGACGTTTCAATACGTTGGACTGCTAGAAGTGGATGGCATAGTGATCGAGGTAAATCAGTCAGCCTTAGATTTTGCCGGCTTGGAATTAACAGATGTAGTGGGACTTCCATTTTGGGAGACACTTTGGTGGACACTGTCAACTAAGACTCAAGAGCAGTTACAAGCTGCTGTTGCCTGTGCCGCAGCAGGTGAGTTTGTCCGTTACGAAGTCGATATCCGAGGTGCAGGAGAACAAGTCATGACGATTGACTTCTCGATTAAACCAATTAAAGACGACATGGGAAAAGTTTTGCAGCTGCTTCCCGAAGGTCGTGATATCAGTGTTCGCAAACAGGCACAGAAAGCTTTACAGGAGAGTGAAAAGCGATTTCGTCAGTTGGCTGAGAACATTCACGATGTTTTCTGGATGTCCGAGCCGCAGAAGCGACAGTTTATTTACGTCAGTCCAGCCTACGAACAGCTTTGGGGACACTCTTGTGAGAGCTTACATGTGGATTTTATGGGCTGGCTCAATGCTATTCATCCAGAAGATCGCCAACGGGTGGAAACGGCTTTCTTTGAGAAAGCGCTGCAAGGAGAATATGATGAAGAGTATCGCATTATTCGACCAGATGGCTCAGTGTGTTGGATTCGAGAGCGCGGCTTTCCTATCGAAGATGAGTTCAATGAGATTCATCGGGTGGCTGGGATTGCAGAAGACATTAGCGATCGCAAGTTAGCAGAAGCTGAACGCGATCACTTGTTTGAACTGGAACAAAAAGCCCGAAATGCAGCAGAGACGAGCAATCGCATTAAAGATGAGTTTTTAGCCACGCTGTCTCATGAATTGCGGACTCCCCTAAATTCGATCTTGGGTTGGTCAAAAATGCTCCGCTCTCGCAATCTCGATCCGGCAACGGTAGCTCGTGCGTTAGAAACAATTGAGCGGAACGCTAAATTGCAGACTCAACTTATAGAAGATTTACTAGACATTTCCCGCATTCTTCGTGGCAAGATTCACATGAATGTTTCTACAGTGGATCTTGTAACATCAATTGAGGCAGCAATTGATACGGTATATCTAGCTGCTCAAGTCAAGTCTATTAGACATCTCCGAAATAGTAATATTTCGTGGTAAAAGAATATAAAGGGTGTTTTT
>JAQYWN010000034.1 GCA_029379265.1 Rhizonema sp. NSF051 | reverse complement strand
GAATATAATGAGTCATAATTCAGATAACTATTATGCTTCTTTAATGGAAAAAGCATCAAGAAAGATTGCCGAACTGCAATCAGAACTTGATGAGTTAAAGTACGCACATAGTGAACCGATCGCCATCATTGGCATGGGCTGTCGATTTCCTGGCGCTAACAACCCAGAGGAGTTTTGGCAATTGCTCCGTAATGGAGTAGATGCCATATCAGAAGTGCCAAAAAACCGTTGGGATATTGACGCCTACTATGACCCAAATCCAGATATACCTGGAAAAATGTACACCCGCTTTGGGGGGTTTGTCGAGCAGTTTGATGAGTTCGACCCCCAGTTTTTTGGACTCTCTGTCCGAGAAACTAACAATTTAGACCCACAGCAACGCCTACTGTTGGAAGTGAGCTGGGAAGCCCTGGAAAACTCCGGTCTAATGCCTGAAAGGCTAACACCGAAAACAGGTGTTTTTATAGGTATAGATACTACTGACTATTTGCAATTGTTGTTTAAGCGAGGTACTGCGGCAATTGATGCCTATACAGACTCCGGTACTTCTCATGCTACGGCAAGCGGTCGATTGTCCTACATTTTGGGTATAACCGGACCGTGTTTTTCTGTTAATACCGCCTGCTCTTCTTCACTAGTATCATTTTATACAGCTTGTCAAAGTCTACGTCATAGAGAGTGCGATTTAGCTCTGACTGGGGGGGTGAATCGAATTCTATCACCCAATATGAGTATTGCTTTATCAAAAGCCCAAATGTTGTCAAAAGACGGTCGTTGCAGAACCTTTGACGCAAGTGCCAATGGTTATGGTCGTGGAGAAGGATGTGGTATAGTTGTACTCAAGCGTCTCAAGGATGCCCAAGCTGACGGAAATAATATTTTAGCTGTGATTCGTGGGTGTGCAATTAATCAAGATGGTCGCAGCAGTGCTTTAACAGTACCCAATGGAAGATCTCAGCAAGCTGTGATTCGCCAAGCACTAGAAGATGCAGGAGTGAAACCAGAAGAGGTAAGCTATGTAGAGGCTCATGGGACTGGGACATCTTTGGGAGATCCAATCGAACTAGGGGCGCTGGGAGCAGTGTTCGGTCAGAGAGAACATCCTTTAGTGATTGGTTCGGTGAAAAGTAACATCGGTCACCTAGAAGCAGCAGCTGGGATATCGAGTTTGATAAAAGTAGTGCTTTCCCTGCAACATAAAGAAATTCCCCCCTCTTTGCACTTCCAAGTACCTAACCCTAACGTCAACTGGGAGCAACTGCAAGTAAAGGTGGCAACAGAACGAATGCCTTGGTCAAGTGGAAGTCGGGTGGCGGGGGTGAGTTCCTTTGGCTTTAGCGGCACCAATGCCCATGTCGTACTGGAAGAAGCGCCCCCAGAAATTCAAAAGGAAGATGTAATTGAACGTCCCCTACATGTGCTATGTTTATCGGCGAAGACACCTTCTGCTTTATACGAGTTAGCCGCTCGGTATGAGCAGCACATGGCAGTAAAACCGACCTTAAAGCTAGCAGATATCTGCTCTACTGCCAATACCGGGCGAACGCACTTCAACTACAGGCTAAGTGTGGTGGCTTTGCAACCAGAAGAGGCACGAGAAAAGTTAGCTGCCTTCAGCGCCGGACTTGAAACAATAGGAGTTTTTCAGGGGCGTGTAAACACAAATAATAAAATTGCTTTTCTGTTTACTGGTCAAGGATCGCAGTATGTAGGCATGGGACGCCAACTATACCAACAAGCGCCCACCTTCCGAGAAACCCTAGACAGGTGCGATCGCATTCTCCGTTCTTATCTAGAAAAACCCCTCCTTGAAGTTCTCTATCCCCAAGAAAAAGAAAATCTCTCATCCAAAATTGACGAGACAATTTATACTCAACCTGCCTTATTTGCCTTAGAATATTCTTTGTTCCAATTGTGGAAATATTGGGGCTTAGAACCAGATTTCGTCATGGGTCATAGCGTTGGAGAATATGTGGCTGCCTGTGTTGCCGGAGTTTTCAGTCTGGAAGATGGCTTAAAACTAACTGCCCACAGGGGTCGTTTAATGCATGCTCTTCCTCTAGGTGGAGAGATGGTTTCGGTCATGACAAGCATTGAGCAAATTGCTACTCTAATTCAACCCTTTGCTCAAGAAGTCTCAATCGCTGCTATTAACGGTCCAGAAAGTATAGTGATTTCTGGTCGATGCGAGGCAATTAAGGCTGTCTGTGCTAAGTTGTCAGCTTCTGGAATCAAGACCAAGAAATTAAATGTCTCCCATGCTTTCCATTCACAGTTGATGGAACCGATGCTGGCAGAATTTGAGCAGATTGCCCGACAAGTGAGATTTTCCTCACCACAGTTGCAACTTCTGAGCAATACCACGGGTGAACTGGCAACAGATGAAATCACTAAACCGGAGTATTGGTGCCGTCATATCCGGCAACCTGTGAAATTTGCGGCGAACATGAAAACCCTTGAACAGCAGGGGGTAGATATATTCATAGAGATTGGCTCTAAACCAATTTTATTGGGCATGGGTCGCCTGTGTCTGCCCGAACATCAAGGACTATGGCTTGCCAGTTTGCACCCAGATCGAGACGATTGGCAGCAGTTACTAAATAGTTTAGCGCAGCTACATGTGTGTGGAGTCCCATTAAATTGGGTTGGCTTTGACAAAGACTATTCTCGTCGCCGCCTGCAACTGCCAACTTATCCGTTCCAGCGACAACATTACTGGATCGAGGCAACTGATAATGGGGATGCAATGTTAAGCATTCCGACAGAATCCTGGAAAAAATGGCTTTATGAAGTAGAATGGCGACCGAAAGTGGGTTATGGTCTTCCACCAAATTATTTGCCCACTCCAAAAGAAGTTAGCGATCGCCTCAGCCCCCAGTTAGTTCAGTTGATCACCCAGCCAAGTTTGGCAGTTTATCGGGAAGCATTAGCTCAGCTCGAAATTTTGAGCGTTGCTTACATTGTTTCCGCCTTCCGGCAAATGGGATGGGAGTTTCAGTGTTCTGAGCGCTTTTCCACACCCCAAATAGCCGAGCAATTAGGTGTGGTCAGTCAACACCAGCAACTTTTTGGGCGTTTGCTGGAGATAATGGTTGAAGCTGGGATACTCAAACGCATCGATGAGGATTGGGAAGTAGTTTCCACGGACGAAATTCAAGATCCACAGTCGGCGATCGCTTCCCTGTCCTACCCAGAGGCAGAAGCCGAGATTACCCTGCTGAGGCGTTGCGGACCTAAACTGGCTGAGGTACTCCGAGGAGAGTGCAACCCTCTGCAACTACTATTCCCTGAAGGAGACACAACGACACTAACTAAGCTGTATCAAGATGCCCCAATGGCACGGGTGACGAATACCCTAGTTCAAGAAACCGTGCTATCAGTTCTCTTGCGTTTGCCTCCAGGACGGGGCTTGCGGATTTTAGAAATTGGGGGTGGTACTGGGGCAACAACCTCGTATCTCCTGCCGCATTTAAAAGCGGAGCGGACAGAATATGTATTTACCGACATTGGAGCCTTTTTCACGGCAAAAGCCCAAGAGCGGTTTAAAAATTACCCGTTTGTACGCTATCAAATTTTGGATATCGAAAAAGCGCCGATTGAGCAAGGATTTGAACCCCATCAGTATGATTTAATTGTGGCGGCGAACGTGCTGGACGCCACCAGCAATTTACGTACCTCTTTGCACCATATAAAGCAGTTGTTGGTTCCTGGCGGAATGCTGGTACTGATGGAAGCAACCGCTCCCGCACGTTGGATGGATTTGACATTTGGGTTAACCGAAGGGTGGTGGAAATTTAGCGATCGCTCCTTGCGACCTGACTATCCCTTGATGAGTGCAAAGCAGTGGCAGAAACTGTTACAGGAGGTTGGGTTTAAACTTAATGATGATGTAGTTCTATCCAATCAAATAGGAGACTTGCTACAGACGGCAGTGATTGTAACGCAAGCTGAAGCTAAGCCATCAGAAGCTATACCGCAGAACTGGCTACTGATGGCTGATAGTCAAGGCGTCAGTCAGCAATTGGGAGAACTCCTTCGTTCCCAAGGAGAACTTTGTACCCTAGTTTTTCCAGGCAAGGAGTACGAACAGATAGCCCCACAAGAATTCAGAATAAACCCAGTTAGTCCAGAACACTTTGAACGGCTACTTGCCGCTGTTCCTAACTTACACTTTGTGGTAAACTGCTGGAGTTTAGATGCAGCTTTTGCCCCTACGACAGCTGAGTTAGAAGTAACCTCTTTGAAAGGCTGTGGTAGTACGTTGCACTTAGTCCAAGCACTACTTGAGAAATCATCTCAACCTCCACGCTTTTGGTTAGTGACCAAAGGCGCACAAGCTGTGAACAGTCACCACCTTCCGGGAGTTGCTCAATCTCCCTTGTGGGGGATGCACAAAGCAATCCGCCTGGAGCATCCCCAACTCAACTGTGGGATTATAGATTTAGACCCAGAAGCGACGAGGGATGAGGCATCAACTCTGTTTGCGGAAATCTGGTCAGACGACACAGAAGACCAAGTTGCTTTTCGGAATCAAACTCGTTATGTCCCCCGACTGGTACGCCGTCACCAGACAAAGAGCAGTGATTCTGCTAGCCCTAGTGTCAGCTTCCGTGAGGATAGCAGCTATCTGATCACTGGCGGGTTGGGGGATTTGGGTTTAGCCGTAGCCCGCTTTTTGGTGGAACGTGGTGCGCGACATTTGGTGCTGTTAGGGCGTTCACAGCCAAATGATAAGGTCAATAGTCAATTAAAAGAGTTGGAACTTTTTGGTGCTACGGTAGTTGTAGCCAAGGCTGATGTATCCGATTACGAGCAACTAGCCCGAGTGTTCGCCTCTATTGAGCAATCGCCAAAGCCCCTGCGGGGAATTATCCACACCGCAGGTGTTCTGGATGATGGCATTCTACAGCAGCTTGATTGGCAGCGCTTTGGGCGAGCGATGGCTCCGAAAGTACAAGGGTCATGGAATCTACACGCATTAACCCAAAATTTGCCAATAGATTTCTTTGTGCTGTTTTCTTCCACAGCTGCTCTGTTAGGTTCTGCAGGTCAAGCTAACTACTCAGCAGCCAATACTTTTCTAAATGCTTTGGCTTTTTATCGTCGGGCACAGGGATTACCTGGCACGAGCATCAACTGGGGAACTTGGGGTGAGATAGGAATGGCGGCTCGAGGTCAATTGCTTGATCGTCTCAAACAAAAAGGGGAAGAAAGCATGGCTCCTCAACAAGCATTGCAGGCACTAGAGCAGTTGTTGTGGGATTCCCCTGTACAGATTGGAGTTTCATCCATCAACTGGTCGCGTTTTCTAGAAGGACAATCGACAAACTGGCCGTTCTTCACGGATTTCCTCTTAGAAATTCAGGGAGTGCGCCCGTTGTCTGTGGAAGGGACAAAACAGAGCAAAGGAAATTCGCTCCGAGACACCCTTGTGTCTGCTCCTCCAGCAGAGCGTCAACAGTTGTTGGAGTCTCGCATTACAGAGCAAGTAGCCAAGGTACTTGGATTTGCTATTACACAGCTTGACATCGCGGAATCGTTGACTCGTCTGGGATTTGACTCGCTAATGGCGATCGAACTGAGAAATTGGCTCAACAAAGAGACGGGGATGAATTTGCCAAACATGAAAATAATGCAGGGTCCAAGCATTTGCCAACTAGCAGAGCTAATACTTGAGGAGTTGGCATTGGCGAAGATAATGCTGTCAGCGCCCCCATCTACTGAACTTGGTGAGGATATGGAGAAAATCGTTCTATGAACCTGAAGCAATTTGTAGCTGAACTTGCCGATCGCGGTGTGAAGTTGTGGGTTGAGAGTGACCAGTTGCACATTCATGCGCCAAAGGGGGTATTGACACCAAAGCTACGTGATGGTTTGGCATTACATAAGGCCGAACTTCTCTTATTGCTACAGCATAGCAATGCAATCACAAGTGCTCATGAGCTACCTCTTGTAAGAGTGGAGCGAACTCGGGACTTACCTCTGTCTTCTGCT
Source organism: Rhizonema sp. NSF051 (assembly GCA_029379265.1). GTDB lineage: Bacteria > Cyanobacteriota > Cyanobacteriia > Cyanobacteriales > Nostocaceae > Rhizonema. The sequence goes on along the minus strand of JAQYWN010000034.1, from coordinate 13,959 downwards.
CAAGAACGAATGTGGTTCTTGAGTCAGTTGGACCCAACTAACCCGTTCTACAATGAACCACACCCTCTGCGACTTCATGGTTCGGTAAACGTCTTCGCGCTAGAGTACAGCCTCAACAAAATTATCCAACGTCACGAAGTTTTACGTACCAACTTCGCTACTGTTAACGGGGAGGCAGTTCAGGTAATTGCTGAAAGCTTGACATTGAGAGTATCGGTAGTAGACTTGCAATATCTACCTGAAAGTGACAGAGAAATATCCTGCCAGCAATTTGCAACCCGAGAAGTCCAGCAACCCTTAAACTTGGCTAGCTCTGCTTTAATTCGAGCTACTTTGTTTAAGCTAACGGAAGTAGAATATGTATTATTATTAACAATACACCATATTGTTTTCGATGGTTGGTCATGGGGCATATTTTTAAGGGAATTAGCAACTTTTTACTCAGCCTTCTGCAATAACTTGTCCCCAGAGCTACCCGAATTATCGATTCAGTACGCCGACTTTGCTGTTTGGGAGCGGCACTGGTTACAAAAAAAGGTACTTGAGTCCCAACGAGCTTATTGGAAGCAGCAATTACAGGGCGCACCAGCTTTATTGGAACTGCCAACTGACCGAGCGCGACCAAAAACTCAAACCTTCAGGGGGGCGGCTTATAGAGATGCACTCTCACTAAAGCTAACAAAAGCGCTCTTGAGCTTAACTCAGCAACAAGGAGTCACCCTTTTTATGACGCTTTTGGCAGCGTTTCAAACACTGCTGTACCGTTATACAGGGCAGACTGATATCTGTGTAGGCACGGCGCATGCTAACCGCGATCGCCCCGAAATTGAGCCATTAATTGGATTTTTTGTTAATACCTTAGTGTTACGCACTTGTTTGTCTGGCAATCCGAGTTTTGAAGATGTACTCTCAAGAGTGAAGACCGTAACGCTTTTAGCCCATGCCCATCAAGATTTACCGTTTGAGAAGATAGTAGAGGAATTAAAGTTAGAACGTGACTTAAGCTACACACCACTGGTGCAGGTAATGTTAGTACTTGATGTGCCGATGCCCCAGATACAGATGGCAGGCTTAACAGTAAGTCCTTTATCGATAGAAACCGCTACGGCAAAGTTTGATTTGAGTTTAGGTTTCTTTAACACCGCCTCTGGACTAATTGGGGAATGGGAATACAATACCGATTTGTTTGATGCCACAACGATCGCTCGGATGGCCGGACATTTCCAGGGATTACTTGAGGGAATTGTAGCTAATCCAAAACAGCGGGTTTCTGAATTGCCCCTGCTAACAGAGCGAGAGCGGTACCAGCTATTGTGGAAGTGGAACAACACCACAAAAGAGTATCCCTTTGATAAGTGTATCCACCAGTTGTTTGAAGAACAGGTAAAGAGATCGCCCGATGCCATTGCTGTAGTCAATGAAGGCGAACAACTGACCTACCGAGAGCTTAACCAAAGGGCAAACAAAATAGCACATTACTTGAAAAATCTGGGCGTAGGACCAGAAGTTTTGGTGGGGATTTGTGTCTTGCGATCGCCGTTGATGGTAATAGGATTGTTGGGAATTCTCAAAGCCGGTGGTGCCTACGTCCCCTTAGATCCCACATATCCTTCCTCACGCTTGGCTTATATGCTCAGTGATGCGCAAGTAGGACTGCTGCTGACTCAGCAAAAATTGGTGGACTCATTGCCAAGTCATGGGGTAAGAACAATCTGCTTGGATACTGACTGGCACCTGATTGAGGTTAATAGCGAAGAAAATCCCATCAGTGAGGTAATACCGACTAACCTAGCCTATATCATTTATACATCAGGATCTACTGGCGCTCCGAAAGGGGTGGCGATCGCCCATCAGTCGGCGGTGAATTTAATCGCGGCAATGAAAGTTGTGTATGGCACTAACAGTTGCGATAACATCCTACAATTTTCATCCATAAGTTTTGATTCAGCCGTAGACGAAATCTATATTTGCCTGAGTTGCGGTGCGACACTAGTGCTGCGGAGCGATGAGATGTTGAGTTCAGTTAGAGCGTTTCTGCAAAAATGCCAGGAGTGGCAGCTAACGGTGTTACCATTGCCAACAACCTACTGGCACCAGATCACATCGGAACTAGCAACTAAAGGTGAGAGCCTACCGGAATCAGTCCGACTGGTGAGCATAGGAGGAGAAGCCGTCCAGAGGGAAAAATTAAGACTGTGGCAGGAATACGTGCAGCCCAATTGGCAACGCCATCAGCGGGAAAAACGACCACTAAAGTTAACTAACACATACGGTCCTACGGAGGCAACAGTAGAAGCAACCGTTTGCGACTTATCAGAGTTAGTGCTGGAAGATATACACTCACAGCTACCGATTGGGCGCCCGATTGGTAACGTGCAAGCCTACATCCTAGATCACTACCTGCAACCCGTCCCCATCGGCATACCGGGGGAATTGTATCTTAGCGGGGTCGGTTTAGCCAGAGGTTATCTCAACCGCCCAGATTTAACGGCACAGAAATTTATTCCTCACCCCTTTAATGAATCGGGACGGCTTTACAAAACTGGAGATAAGGCTCGTTATTTACCCGATGGCAACATTACCTTCCTTGGTCGAATTGATAATCAGGTTAAAGTGCGGGGTTTTCGCATCGAGTTAGGGGAAATCGAAACCTTACTTGCCACACATCCTGAGGTATCAGAAGCAGTCGTTATCGACTCTGAAGATATTGAGGGCAACAAGCGCCTAGTCGCTTATGTGGTCGTTCACTCACAGTCCTCAATCAAAAATCAATTGCGCGATTTCCTCAAACAGAAGCTACCCGACTACATGGTGCCATCTGTTTTTGTGATAATAGATGCCCTGCCACTTACCCCCAATGATAAGGTAGACCTCCGCGCCCTACCAGAACCAAATACGCAACTAAGTGACTCAACCAGCTTTGTCCCCCCCCGTGATACAGTTGAACAGCAACTACAGCAAATCTTGTCAGAGGTTTTACAGCTGACTAGTGTTGGAGTGCAGGAGAATTTCTTTACCTTGGGAGGTCATTCTCTTTTAGCTGTGCGCCTAATGGCTCTTATCGAGCTGCACTTTGGTCTAAATCTGCCCCTAGCAACACTTTTCTTATACCCGACCATCGAACAGCTAGCAAGTCATCTTCGCCAATTTCCAGATTCTTTGCCCTGGTCGAGTTTGGTAGCGATTCAGTCTAGCGGCGACAAGCGACCTTTTTTCTGCGTGCCTGGAGTTGGCGGAAATGTAATTTACTTGTATGAGCTAGCACGTCATCTTGGATCTGACCAACCATTCTACGGGTTGCAAGCAAAAGGTCTTGATGGGGAATCGGAGCCTTTAACAAAGGTAGAAGATATAGCTAACCACTATATTGAAGCAATACAAACTGTTCAGCCTACTGGTCCCTACTTGCTGGGTGGACATTCGTTTGGAGGTGTAGTTGCCTTTGAGATGGCACAGCAGTTGCGAAAAATGGGGCATGAAGTCGCTTTACTTGCGATTATCGATGCTGTTGCGCCAATTTTCTCTCAGAAGCCGAATTGTATTGATGAAGATGATACGGCCTATCTGACTGATTTTGCTAGCTACATTGGGTATATGTTGTCCCGTGATTTGGAGATATCTAAAGAGACTCTCGCGTCCCTGACTTTTGAGGAGCAATTGCATTACCTGAAAGAACGGTTGAGCCGGGTCAACTTGTTACCAGAAGATGCGGGGATAAAGTCAGTTCGGGGAGGCGTACAGGTTTACAAAGCTAACTGGCAAGCTCATGGGGGTTATTTGTCGTCAAAGCAGATGCAATTTCCTCGAATTGTGCTTTTCCGTGCTCAAGAGGTTGATGGATTTGAGAATGCTACTGAGGAGCCGACACAGATGCGAAAAGAACCTGCCTTGGGTTGGAATGAGTTTTCCGCCAATGTAGAAGTTCATGTTCTTCCAGGAAACCATATGACCATGATGGCTTCTGGGTACGTACAGGAGTTAGCTGCACAGCTGCGGGATTACCTAAAGCAAGCACAGGTGAATTCAGCGCATGCCTTCCCGTCAAAATCTGGTTTTTTGTCTTCAGCAACTGATTCACGAATAAATTGGAAATAACCGAGGTTCTTAAATGTCACAAGTTTTTACCAAAGATTTTGAAATAGAATGCTCTCCTGCTAAGCGAACATGGAGCGAAATTTCTCGCATAATTGCAGAGTTGCCCCTACCAGGTATTCCCATCAGACTTATATTAACAGCAGTTCAGGAAAACAGGCTAACATTTGAATGTAGCTTTATTCAAACTCAAAAACAACCCGTTTGGCCTTCTTTATTAGATATTAATATTCGTCAAGCTGTGTCTGAAAAACCCTTCGTAGCTGTCAGTATTATTCCTACAGGAGTTCGGGCAGAAATTGGCGGATTTGCTGGAGATGCCACCCCCAGTACTAATCTTTTAGCCACAGCTTGTGACTACTTAATTACCAATCCAAATGCCGTTACTGCATCCGACCTGTATTATGCTCATGATAACGTTCTTTATTTAGAAGGAAATTTAATCTGCCATCTCTTATTAGGTAATCTTGGACTGATTCCAGAAAAACGGAAAAACATCGCTGCAATTATAGAAAAGCCCAGAGATGAAAGATTTTTAAATAATGTCCTCAACGCTCTCAATGGATTACGAGCTGTGGGAGGGATTAATATTGATCCGGTCATCGTGACAGGCGGGAAAATTGAAACCCTTTGTACCTATTCTGAATACGGGAATGCGTCTGGAGAATTTAAAGGCATTGACGAATTGATGCAGGCTTTAGATATTGTCGAAACAAGTGCAGCCCGTGCAGTGGTGCTGATGACAACCCTGATGGTTGAGGATGAGATTCGACAGCGATATTATAAAGGAGATTCCATTCCCAATCCTTGGGGCGGTGCAGAAGCAATTATGACCCATATGCTCACTAATTTCTATCCTTTTACTGCTGCTCATGCACCCTTATTATTAGAGTGGGAACATACAGGATTTGGTAAACTGGTAGATGCCAGAGATGGAGCGGAATTAATTTCTAGTGCTTATGTTTGTTCACCTTTGAAGGGGTTAATCAATTCCCCTCGTCCGGTGAAATTTAATACTCCTGTAGCAGCAGGTGAAACCAGAATATCTGTGGAAAATATTTCAGCAGTAGTGATGCCAGAGACAACTGTAGGGAATATTCCTTTCTTGGCTTCTTTAGACCAAGGTATTCCGGTAATCTTAGTTAAAGATAATACGACGAAGTATAACATCACCCCGGAAAGACTGCAAATTAATGAGACTCAAGGCAGAAAGATATATCGTGTCAATAGCTACATGGAAGCTGCGGGATTATTGTTAGCCTTGCGTAATGGTATTGTACCAGAAAGTACAACTCGCCCAATGCCACAACTGAAGCCAATTTTTCTGTAAAGCTATGAATCAACCATCCTCTGCTTATCAGCTAATTGCATCTCTCAATAAGGATGTTCTGGTTAGGCTTTATACTCCTGCTCATCAAGGAATTGGTCAAAATAGTGATCGCCTGAGTTCAGAAATTTATGAAAATGATGTCCCTTTTCTCACTCGTCCGCGCACTGAAAATATAGAAAAACATTTTTCTCAGTTCTATGGGACGAAGCATACTTTTTGGCTAACTGGGGGAGGGACTCAAGGAGTATTAACAGCTTGTGCCTTATTAGGTACTAAGTATAAACGAGTGGCGATCGCTTTGAATAGCCATATTTCCACAATTAATGGCATCATTTTAGCGGGATTATATCCATATTTTATTCCTTCTAAATCCCTAATGCCAACTACCTGCGAAGTGATTGCTGCATTAGAAACCAGTGGCGTATCCGCTTTGTTACTCACTCATCCAAGTTATGAAGGAGTAACAATCGATCTAGCTACAATCGCTGTTTATTGTCGCCAACACGATATTGCTTTAGTGGTCGATGAAGCACACGGAAGTCATTTTCCTTTTCTTGACGAACAATGGCAATCAGCGATCGCTTTTGGTGCAGATATCGTCACCCATAGTATGCACAAGTACACGGGGAGTTTGGTACAAACTGCCTTATTGCATTTACCTTCCTCTTCTCGATTTAGTGTTGAACAAGTTCTGGTGGTTTTAGCTTTATTTGAACCTACTACCCGCAGTAATCTGTTAATATTGAGTATTGAAGATGCGATCAAGCTTGGGTATTCCGAATCAGGTAAAACTTTATTTTGGCAAGCCATTGAGAAATGCGCGAGCCTCCGTTCTCAACTCGATGGTTATGGCAAGATTTTAACTTACGATCCTCAAGTTAGCGATCCTCTAAAAATCTATTTAAAAAGCGATCGCACAACAGGAGAAGAGTTAGCAGAACTGTTGTACCAATACGGAATTGATGAGGAATTTGCTGATGAGGAGGGATTGTTATTGATTTTCTCCTGCCATCACAATCAACAAGATTTCCAATTGGTTAGAGAAACTTTGGCTAAAGTTGTGCCTATTATCAGGGAAAAAGCACCAAAAAATACTTTGCCTGACAGTTATTTTTGCCGTCATCCGCAAATGAAAATATTACCTAAAGATGCTTTCTTTAGTCGGAAACAAAAGTTACCTATTGGTGAAGCATTAGGTGCAATAAGCGGTTGCTGTATCAAGAAAATTCCCCCAGGAATTCCTATTTTAATACCGGGCGAAGAAATTACCGAGTGGCATCTTCAACGGCTATCGCCTGATACTGTAATTGACGTTGTTGAAGACTAAAGTGTGAGGGTATACTCCCAATACTGCGTAGGATAAGCCCTCTTTTCATCCCCTGCATCCCCTGCATCCCCTGCTCTTTGAACAGCTTGCCTCAACTCACATCTTGCACCTACCGAATAAACTCGTAAAAAACAAAAAAAGAGTACAAAACTGTAACATGAAAATTATCCAAAAGATCTAGTTAGGTAAGTATCTTTAAAGACTGGTGTTTGAATATTATCACGTATTTCAGTCAGAAATGTGATGGCACGTTTTGTTAGGACATGATGTTCCTTGTAGCGTGTGATTATTCTGGCAGATACTGCGTTTAGTAGTATGGAGTTTCTTCACGGTGTACGTGAACTGAAATATCATGCAATTACAGGTGTACCTGTTGACCGTAAGTTAACTGATGGAAGAAATTTAAAGCACCTACATAAGCAAGGACAACAGGTACGCCTAGTTGGATTAAAGTTTCCAGTTACTGTTTGTTGGTATTACCTTAAACGTGATAACGGCAAAATGGTAAAAAGGTATGTTTTATCCACTCTTTCGTTTAAAAGCCAGCACCATTAAGTGGTGGGGTAAACGTAGATGGTGAGCCAGCGCGGTGGACGGGTTCCCCGGCATAAAGCGACTGGCGTTAGCGCAGCGTTAGCGACGTTAGCGAGGCACGAGCGTCAGGAGCGTCACCCGAAGGGCATTCTAGTTGGATGGTTTAAAACCGCGAAACACCGTTTTGGACTTCATCGTTTTGGTGAGTCAGCGCTGCAGGAGGGTTAGCCCGACCTAGGCGACTGCGTTAGCGCAGCGTTAGCGTTAGCGTTAGCGCAGCGTTAGCGAGTCTTCGAGCGTCAGCGTTAGCGACGTTAGCGAAGCGGTAGCGTTAGCGTAGCGGTAGCGAGGAACGAGCGTCGGAACGAGCGTCAGGAGCGTCGGAACGAGCGTCACCCGAAGGGTCAAGGAACTTTGCGTGGCATGTATCGCTGGTTAATCCTTTCTCTGACAGCTTATTTGATTGTCCATTGGACTTATTTATTGAATCGAATCGACCGTGAGGCACCCGATTGGGGTAAAGCTGCACAAACTGCCCTTGAATCAATATTTCCTCAACTTGTTATGTCTCTTATTTTACTTACTATTCAACGCTTGACTCCCCTTATACTTGGTTGCGGTTTTGACATTCAATTTTCCAGGTGCAAGATGTGAGTCAACAGACAAATTTCTCAACCGAGCAGTATTGGGTACACTCCTACGTTTGGTAAAGAAAGGCAGAGGGCAGTCGGCAGCTATGAGTCACGGAATTAGAGGAGGTCTGAATCCTCCTCTAATTGCAGACGCCGTAGAACGGCGGGGCTTTAAACCCGATTGGCTCCAGCCAGAAGGCTTCACTACAAAACATGATTTATACCTTCAGCACGGATGCCCTCAGCATAGCTGCCTTCGGCGGAAGGCGGTAAAAATTATTAGGATACGCTCGCAGCGTGAAAATTACTGAGTCTGCACCCTAGTCAGTATTGCAACCTAACCTACCTTTAATTTGAGTTTTGAGCAAAACCTACGCAGTATTGAGTCAGTATTTTCTGCTCTTATCGAGTGACAGAAAAGGGATAAACTAAAAGCATTGCTATGCTTGGAAAGAATCAATGGTTGAAGAAAAAGTGGCATTGGTGACGGGTGCTAGTCGAGGAATTGGGAGAACAGTAGCTCGTGGGCTGGCTCTTGACGGTTTTCGTCTCGCTCTTGTAGCTCAATCACTAGAAAGTTTGCGCTCTGTTGCTGCGGAGATTGCTGAACTCGACTCAAATAGTGACTCACAGCCATTGCTCTTTCCAATTGACATTACTGAACACGATTCTGTGCACAAAGTTGTTGCGGAAATTGACAAGCTCTGGGGACGTATCGATCTGTTTTTCAACAATGCAGGGGTGTGGAGCGAAGGAACACTTGACTTGCCAATTGATGAATTTGAAAGAATCCTCTCAGTTAACTTCAAAGCTGCTTTTTATTTTCTCCAAGCTGTCGTTCCAATCATGAAAAGACAAGGTTTTGGTCAGATTGTAAATTTAGTGTGCATTACTGCCAAAAGTGCTGAACCCAGTTGGGGTGTGTACAGTGCTTCTAAGTACGGTCTTTTCGGCTTAACTGAAGCTATTTATCAGAGTTTAGCAAAGGATGGAATCAAAGTCACTGCTATCTGTCCAAGTTGGGTTGACACGAATATGGCAATAGAAGCAGCTACACCCTATCAACCTCAGGAAATGCTTCAGAAAGAGGACATTTTAAACACGATAAGATGGTTACTAAAAATGTCCCCGTCAGCAGCAATTAAGGAGGTAGTGATAGACTGCACAAGCACGTTAAAACTGAAGAGTCCGACGTAACTGAGCGGGCTACATTTGCCTCAAATCTTGTAGCGCTGCGGCGGCTGATTGGTAGCGATCGCTAAAGTGGTAGCAAACCATTTTATCTAAAATTACCGCCAATTCTGGACTTATTTGTGCCAATTCACGCCATAATACAGTACCAGTGTCGGCATTTTGCTGGAGTTCTTGGGGCGGTATTCCAGTTAAGGCTTGAATACCAATCATCCCAACAGCATAAATATCACTACTTAAACGGGGATGACCGACAAATTGTTCTGGGGGTGAGTAACCTCGCGTTCCAATAGCTACTGTTGCTAATTCTGTTTGTTCAGTATTGAGTGGTTGCATTTGCTTAACTGCACCAAAGTCAATCAGTACCAGTCGATTGTCAAGGGCTCGTCTAATAATATTACTTGGTTTAATGTCTCGATGAATCACACGATGCTCGTGAACAAATGCGAGAACTTCTAAAATACCGAGCAGCATGTCTTTGACAAAAGATTCATTCTGTTTACCACCAGGGGCTAATTTCTCACTTAGAAGTTGTCCCTGAATATATTCTTGTACTAAATAGAATTGATTATTTTCTTCAAAAAATGCCAGTAGTTCTGGAATTTGCTCATGAGTACCCAAAGCCTCTAAAATATTGGCTTCGGCGTCAAATAATCTTCTCGCAACTTGTAAAAATCTCGGATCACGGCGGGCAGGCATCAGTTGTTTAACAACACAAATAGGATTTCCCGGACGCTGGGTATCTTCTGCTAAATAAGTGCAACCAAATCCTCCTTGAGCAAGGACTTTGGTCAGTTTGTATCGTTGGCTGAGTAAGGGAGAAGGGGAATCCGGGGAGAAATTTGCAGAATTTTCCGCGTTTCTGCTTCTTTGCGTCTCTGTGTCTTCTTTTAATAGTATATTTAATTGCGCGATCGCCTCAAGTTGTTTTTCAACTTGTAATGTGATTAGCTTCGTGTGCTGCTGAGTTCTGTAAGTAGTGTAAGCCATTATACTGAAAAGGCTCAGAATAAAAGCTAACATAGAGGGAACGACTGGTACCCACCCTGCTTGTAAAAATAAGACAAAGCAGACCCCGACTAAACCTGCAATGCTGGCCGCACCAGCTAAACCTAAGTACAGGGGATGCCTCAATCGCCATGCTAAAACACCTCCTGCTAGTGACCAGACCCACACCCATACAGCTTCAACCCCGTCAGACCAGTACCAAATCAAAGGTCGCCCATCCAGAACTGTACTGAGAATTTGACTTACTGTTTGTGTCTGAATAAAGACGGCAGGCATGACTGCTGGTTGAATTGGTGAAGCGCTGTAAGGTGTGTAGAAACTCGGTTGAACTCCGCTACTAGTTGTGCCAATAATGACAAGCTTGTCTTTAACTAAACTGGGGTTGACGCGATCGCTGAGGAGTTGTGAGAGAGTAACTTGCTTTGCTAAGCGATTAGGGTTGTGGTAGTTTAACAGTATTTGGTGACCATTTGCACTAATTTGTTCGTAGCTTCCTGAATTTTTTCTGAGAGTTCGGAAAAATGTCTTACCCAGATAAAAATCCTTTTTGTTAAGGGAAGATGGCTGTATGCCTTGTTTTTTTAAGTAATTGATTGCTAGTAAAGCGGCAAACGAGTAAGAAGTTGCACATTGCTTATCTTTTTTGGCATGAGCGAATAGCAAACTGCGCCGGATAATACCGTCATCATCGGCTACTAAATTGTTAAAACCGACATTGTCCATCGAGATTGATGGCGGTGCAACTTCCGGATCGCCTATACTACTAAGTTTGCATACACCTATGATGTTTTCTCGGACTTTTCCCACCGCCAAGTGCTTCTGTGGTTGGTAAATATTCAAACCAATAACACGCGGATGATAGGACTGTAATTTCGTTAACATCTGATGGATTGTGCCGTCTGACAAGGGCCAATTCTCTCGCTGAAGATCCAATCCAGAAATTGTCACTATTAAAATACGCGGATCAACTGCCTCGGGAGGACGGAGCCGCAGCATTTGGTCATAAGCACTTAACTCCCAAGGCTGCAACCATTTTAATGAACGAACACCCAGTACTAAGATGGTGACTCCCACACTGGTAAGTAGAATTCGCCGCCAACTTGAATTTGCAGTGTTGCGAGGAGAAATCTGATGGTTAGGAACCTCTGTTGGGGCAAGTTCTTCCGGTTTCAGCTTGTGTAAGGGAGATAGGGAGGAGCGATTCAGATAACGACGCCTATCTATTGCTAGTTTAGTACGGAGTTTTTGTAAGAGTCCAGTAATCACAAAAATTCAGCATTAGTTTATTTATTGGACTTACGCATTGACAGGAATTTGACTATGTGCAAATTGATGTGCTGCCTAGCTTCATCAAATAAATATGACGGTTCATACCGCTCACGTAACAAAAATCTGTTGACACTATCATGAGACAAATCTTCCATGATGTCAGCAATAGCGTGTGCAGCCTGGATACTTTGATTCTGCCAGTAAAAACAAAGTGTAAGTGTCGAGGTCACACTTTGCCGTGGATGGCTTGGTAATTACTCTGATTGCCCATACCCTCAATAACAGACAGGTAAATTATCCATCTTTCCACTTCCCTGCGGACTAGCGATGTCTAACGACAAGCCGCTCCGCGTCTACGCATATTTTTTCTTCTTTTCACTACTGCACTTGTTATCTAATTTGTCAATGCGTAAGTTCTGAACTTATCTTCATTGACGCGGTTGAGCTTAAATCATAAGGTAAAGGAGTCTTGAAAACAAGTAAAAAATACATACATTTTTCTTGGAAAAAAATTATGTCTACACATTTGAACTTCGTTACCTCTACCATCGCAGCTACCACTACTGTTGCTATTTCCGCTGTTTCTTTTTTCTCTATGAACCCAGCTATGGCGGCTACTAAAGTTCATGCAGTTGGAACATGCGATGCTTTTAATGATGCTGGAAAAGTAGTAGGAAAAGTACTCCCTGGAGACTATCAACTGATAAGACATGTGACATTTAAGAATGGACTACATGGATCTAAAATTCTCGGAAATTTTGTGATTGCAGGACTCCATACCGTAAACGTTTATAATGACTGCTTACAACTCTCTGGAAATAGAGTTATTGAAAGACATTAAGTCGATGCCTGAGCCAAAAGTTGCCTGCCTCGGCTTCTGGCTGGGGAACGGTGAAGGTGATCGCAACTTCCCTCGCTGCCGCCACTCTCCCCCAACTTCGCCAACCGCCGAACTGATGGGCTGACCGCGATCGCATTGGCTAATAAGAAATCACTCGCGCTGTCATCCCCAATAGAGAACAAGCCCACAATGCTTACTGTGACGTTGTTTCGGTAGTTCTATGGGTTTTTAAAAATCCGATTTTTATCTGTTTGTGAAAAATCCGGGACGAATCGCTGAAAAAAAGCTCTCCCCTGAATCGCTAGGAGAGGGCTTATTTTTACAAGTGGGATTTCTGGAAAAGTTGTGCGTAGCTTCTCATTTAATCTTCAAACTACTATCCCAAATCCAGACTCCTATAGATGCAGGTTACGATCTCTGAAAACTGGCAGTTCCGGTGAGTGGCACAAATTCATATGTCTGTGACTGTCCAATTGGTCGTGGGAGAATTCCTACTTTCTGTGTGGTCAAAATTGCTTCCGTTTTAACATCAGCCTGAACAGGATTTTTCTCACCTACTGGACCCAGGTTAACGAATGGCAATAGCACACTCAACTGAACTTCAGTTCCTTCTGGTTTACTGGGTTGTTCAAGAACTACCGTAATTAGTGTGCCAATTTCCGTGTCCTGTTGGACAAGATCTTTACCACGGAACTCGAGAAGCAAATCGGATGGGGGTCTTTGCAAAGTAAGCAGTGGTCCATCAACTGTCGAGTAAGTGATGATTATTTCTCTGCCATCGAGTTTGCCACTGAGTGTAAACTTATTCGCCACATTTACAGGAATGTTATCTACTGTCATTTTTCAAAGCTCCTTTGAGAGCTATTAACAATGAATATGTAATAGTTGACATTCTTTCGGACTTATGCAGGTCAAAAGCTGGAACTCATTCTTTCAGTGGTGTGAAAATTCTCTTTAACGCAGTACTGATACTTTTTTTATCTATGCAATCTCTGTATACGTAAAATCTTCTTTTCCAGCGTGATCGCGCTTGAAAAACTTGTCAATGGTGGATTACTTACGGGAACCTACATTTTTATAAATAAAATTGTGTTTTTATTCAACGTCGCATAAAGTACTAACTTACTACATACCAAATTAATAAGGCAGCACTAAAATTAACTTCTATCAGAATCTACCAAAAGGGACTTGATTATGAATATAAAACGGGCAATCGTCGGGACAATTTTGACTCTACCTCTTTTAGTAGCTACCGTTCCAGCACAACAAGCATCGGCTTCAGTTGCACGTAATTTACCTCATGTTCAAACAGCAACATCCGGACGAACACTTATAGCGTATAGACGACGTGTACGTATTGCTGGGCATTATGTAGGTAGGGGTCGCTATCGTCGATGGATTCCGGCTCACTATGTGTACAGATAAAACGGGTAGTATTTCCCAATCTGAAAATTTTCTGTAAGAGTTCACACATAGCGAATTGGAGTGATATACAAATGTCGCTCCAATTCGCATATAAAATTTTCCTTTCTAGAATTGCACTGTTATCCGAATAACATTTAACAAGTGTAGTATGCTCCTAACCCTTACTGTTAAATGGTTTCACCTCAATCTCGTCATATGCTCATCTCCCGACAAACAGTTTAAAGTGTGTAGAATTCTTTATTTCTTGATTTTCCGGTATCAATGAATTTGCTTACTGTAGTATTAATGTAACACAATTATTACTCATTAT